>NZ_CEXFHW010000025.1:0-30742 GCF_982640115.1 Quisquiliibacterium sp.
GCGGCCCGCGGGCCGCCGCCGTCAAGACGGAGCCAAGCGATGAACCCAATCCGCAAGACCGGATTCGCCCTGCGCGCCGCGCTGGGCGCTGCCGCCCTTGCCGCCACCGCCCTGGTGTCGGCCCAGCCGGCGGCCGAACGGCCGCAGTACGGCGGCACGCTGAGCGTGGCCACGGTCTACTACACCATCTCCGCGCTCACCTGGGACCTCGCCGACTGGAACTGGAAGCAGAACCACGACACCGGCCAGTACTACGAGCAGCTGTTCGCCGCCGATCTGGGCAAGGGCACCCGCAACGGCGGCAAGCATCCGTTCACCTCCGACGGCTACCTGCCGGTGGATGCCATCCGGGGCGAGCTGGCCGAGACCTGGCGCTGGATCGAGAACCCGCTGCGCCTGGAGGTCAAGCTGCGCAAGGGCGTGATGTTCCCCGAGAAGAAGGGCGTGATGGCCGCGCGCGAGCTGGTCGCCGATGATGTGGTGTTCAGCTACGAGCGCCAGATCAAGAGCCCCAAGGCGCAGCGCGGCTTCTTTGATCATGTGATCAAGGTCGAGGCCACCGACCGGCACACCGTGCTCTTCACCTTCAAGGACTTCTTCGCCGAGTGGGACGCGCGCTTCGGCTGGGGCTACTACTCCGGCATCCAGCCGCGCGAGGTGGTCGCCGCCGGCGCGGCCAACTGGAAGAACCACAACGGCACCGGGCCGTTCATGCTCAGCGAGTTCGTCAACGGCAACTCCAACACCTATCTGAAGAACCCGATCTACTGGGACAGGGAGACCATCGGCGGGCAGGCGTACAAGCTGCCCTTCGTCGACAAGCTGGTCTATCGCATCATCAAGGACGAGGCCGCCGCCTACGCGGCGCTGCGCACCGGCAAGCTCGACATCATGGAGAACGTGCGCTGGAGCGCGGTCGAGGAGCTGAAGAAGAGCGCCCCGCAGCTGAAGTGGTCGCGATGGACCGCCACCGACGGCACCTTCCTCGCCATGCGGGTCGACCAGAAGCCCTTCGACGACATCCGGGTGCGGCGGGCGCTGAACATGGCGGTCAACAAGCAGGAGATCGTCAAGGTTTTCTGGGGCGGCAATGCCGAGCTCTTCGGCTATCCCATGCACCCCGACTACACCGGCTTCTACGAGCCGCTCTCGGCCATGCCCGAATCGGTGAAGGAGCTCTTCACCTACAACCCCAACAAGGCGAAGAGGCTGCTTGCCGAAGCCGGGTACCCCAACGGCTTCAGCTTCAAGGTGCAGGTCAACGCCAACAGCCCGGTGCACATGGAGCTGGTGCCGATGGTCGCGGCCTACCTCGAGAAGGTGGGCGTCAGGTTGCAGATCGAGCCGCTCGAGTACGGTGCCTTCCTGTCGCGCATGACCTCCAAGACGCTCGGGCCGGGCTACTTCATGAACAACGGCCATGTGAACCCCACCCGCAGCCTGCACAAGAGCTTCGTCACCGGCGAGCTCTGGAATCCGTCCCAGTATTCCGACCCCGCCTTCGACCGCAAGATGGCCGCGGCCTATGCCGAGCGCGACCTCGGCAAACGCCAGCAGCTCATCAGGGAGATGGTGCGCGAGATCGTCGACAAGGCGCCCTACATCTGGCTGCCCACCTCGCACAACTACACCGCCTGGTGGCCCTGGGTGAAGAACTACAACGGCGAGCTGCGTGCCGGGTCGGTCAGGCCAGGCCCCATCTACGCCCGCATCTGGGTCGACCAGGAAATGAAGCAGAAGATGGGCTACAAGTGATGGCCGCTCCCCTGCTGAGCGTGCGCGGGCTGACCACCCGCTTCCGCACCGAACGCGGCACGGTCACCGCGGTGGATGATGTCTCGTTCGATGTCAATGCCGGCGAGACCGTCGCCATCGTGGGCGAGTCGGGCTCGGGCAAGAGCGTCACCGCGCTGTCCATCCTGCGGCTGATCCCCGACCCGCCCGGCAAGATCATCGGCGGCGAGATCCTGTTCGACGGCACCGATCTGGTGAAGCTCGACGACCGCAGCATCCGCGCCATCCGCGGCAACCGCATCGCGATGATCTTCCAGGAACCGATGTCCTCGCTGAACCCGGCGATCACCGTCGGCCGGCAGATCGGCGAGCCGGTGAACCTGCACCGCGGCACGCCCTGGTCGGGCGCCCTCGAGCGTGCCCGCGAGCTGCTCGGCCTGGTGCGCATTCCCGACGCCGCGGCGCGGGTCAACGCCTATCCGCACCAGTTCTCGGGCGGCATGCGCCAGCGCGCGATGATCGCCATGGCGCTGGCCTGCGAGCCGCAGCTGATCATCGCCGACGAGCCCACCACCGCGCTCGATGTCACCGTGCAGGCCCAGATCCTCGATCTGCTGCAGGACCTCGCCCGGCAGGCCAACTCGGCGCTCATCCTGATCACCCATGACCTCGGCGTGGTCGCGCGCTATGCCAACCGGGTGATCGTCACGTACGGCGGCCGGGTGGTCGAGACCGCGCCTGCCGCGCAGCTCTACGCCACGCCCTCGCATCCCTACACCCGCGGCCTGATGGCCTCCATCCCCCGGCTCGATGGCGACACCCGCCGGCGACTGGTGCCCATCGAGGGCTCGCCGCCCGACCTGTCGGCGCTACCGCCGGGGTGCGCCTTCGCCCCGCGCTGCAAGCTCGCCAGCGATCGCTGCCGCAGCGAGCGGCCGATGCTGCGCGAGATCGCGCCCAACCACCACAAGGCCTGCTTCGTCGATGACTGACACTGCGATCGCCACAGCGCCCCCCGCGCAGGCCGGGCAGACGGCCGAGATCCTGCGAGTGCAGGACCTGAAGGTTCACTTCCCGGTGATGAAGGGGGTGATCATCCAGAAACAGGTGGCCAAGGTGCACGCCGTCGACGGCGTCTCCTTCAGCCTGCGCCGCGGCGAGACCCTCGGCCTGGTCGGCGAGAGCGGCTGCGGCAAGTCCACGACCGGGCTGGCGGTGCTGCGCATGCTCGAACCCACCGCCGGCAGCATCGTGTTCGAGGGCACCGACATCACCCGCCTCAGCCGGGACCAGATGCGCTCGATGCGACGGCGCATGCAGATGGTCTACCAGGACCCCTATGGCTCGCTCAACCCGCGCATGCGGGTGCGCGACATCATCGGCGAGCCGCTTCAGGTGCACGGGCTCGATGCCGATCGCACCGCCTACCGCGAGCGCATCGCCGCGCTGCTGGCCATGGTGGGCCTGCTGCCTGACATGGCCGAGCGCTACCCGCACGAGTTCTCGGGCGGCCAGCGCCAGCGCATCGGCATCGCCCGCGCGCTGGCGCTGGAGCCGGGCCTGATCGTCTGCGACGAGCCGGTCTCGGCGCTCGATGTGTCCATCCAGGCGCAGGTGGTCAATGTCTTCATGGACCTGCAGGAACGGCTGGGTCTGTCGTACATCTTCGTCGCCCACGACCTCGCGGTGGTGCGGCACATCAGCGACCGCATCGCGGTGATGTACCTCGGCAAGATCGTCGAGGTGGCCTCGCGCGATGACCTCTATCGCGAGCCGCTGCATCCCTACACCCAGGCGCTGCTCGCGGCCATCCCGGTGGCCGATGCTGCGGTCGAGGCGCGCCGTGAGCGGCTGGTCGTCACCGGCGAGGTGCCCAGCGCGCTTTCGCCGCCGAGCGGCTGCCGATTCCACACCCGCTGTCCGCACGCGACCGAACGCTGCCGCAGCGAGGAGCCCCCGCTGGTGAGCAATGCCTCGGGCCGCACCGTGGCCTGCCACCTGCATCCGGCATGACGTGAACGCGCGGCTGTCGCAGGTCGCCCCCCAGACCGAGCGCTACCTGCGGCGACAGGAGGCGGCACTCGATGCCGCCGCCGGCGTGTTCAACCGGCACGGCGTGAAAGGGGCCACGCTGGCCGAAGTGGCCCGTGAGCTCGGCCTGGCCACCAGCGGCATCACCTACTATCACAAGCGCAAGGAAGATCTGGCCAGCGCCTGCTTCCTGCGTGCGATCGAGGTGCAGTCGCAGGTGGTCAGCGCAGCGTCTGCCGAGTCCACACTCGCCGGCCGGGTGCGTGCGCTGCTGCGCGGGTGCTACCGCATCGAACAGGACATCGCCCTGGGCCGGCGCGGGCCGCTGATCCTGTTCAACGAGATCCGGGCGCTGCCCGAGAGCCATTCCGGGCGCGTGTTCGACGCCTACACCGGGATGTTCCGCGGCGTGCGGCGCCTGCTGCAGGGCCCGCTGCCCTGGCTGTCGAGACCGGCGCTCAATGCCCGCAGCCATCTGCTGCTGTCGATGGCCAACAGCCGCAGCCTGGTGCGGCACCATGAACCCGCGGATCTGCCGGCGCTTGCCGACCGGGTGGCCGACATCCTCATCGAGGGCCTCGCCGGGCCATGCGCCCGCTGGTCCGATGCCCTGCCCGCCAGGCTGGGCACCGCGGGCTCGGCTGGCCCGTCGGCGGGTGGCCAGGACTTCCTTCAGGCGGCCACCGCCCTCATCAACCAGCAGGGCTTTCGCGGCGCCTCGGTGGCACGCATCGCCTCGCGGCTGAACCTCACCAAGGGCTCGTTCTACCATCACCATGAGCACAAGGGCGACCTGATCGCGGCCTGCTTCGAGCAGACCTTCTCGATCATCCGCGAGGCCATCGCGCTGGCGCGGGCGACACAGGGCAGCGGCTGGGACCGGCTCGCCCTGGCCAGCCAGCTGCTGGTGGCCCACCAGCTGTCACCGGCCGGGCCGTTGCTGCGGGTGACCGCGCTCAGCGCGCTGCCGCCCGAGTCGCGCACGCCGGTCCAGCAGACCCGCAACCGGCAGATCGCCCAGCTGCGCGCCCTGGTCGTGGACGGGCAGATCGACGGCTCGGTGCGGGCAGCCGATCAGGCGGTGGCGGCCTACCTGGTGGATGCCATGATCAACGCCGCCGCCGAGCTGCCCACCTGGGCGCCGGGGGTGGGCGAGACCGATGCGGCGCAGCTGTTCGCGGCGCCGCTGCTGATGGGCATCGGCTGGCGCGGCTGACACCGGGCGCTGACGCGGCGAACGCCATGGCTGACGCGGCGAATGCCCGGGCGGGCCCGGCGGCTGCGCCGGCGAACGCGGCCGCCCCGACAGGCTCAGCCGCCGAAGCGCTCGCGCAGCAGGTTCTTCTGCACCTTGCCCATCTGGTTGCGTGGCAGCTCCGGCACCACATGGATGCGCTTGGGCACCTTGAAGGACGCGATCTTCTGCTTGAGCGCCGCGATGAGCGCGGCCTCGTCCAGGCTCGCGCCGGGCTGCGGCACCACCACCGCGGTGACCGCTTCGCCGAAGTCGCGATGCGGCACGCCGATGACCGCCGACTCGAACACGCCAGGCATGTCGTCGAGCCAGGACTCGATCTCCTTCGGGTACACGTTGTAGCCGCCGGAAATGATCAGGTCCTTGCTGCGACCGACGATGGAAAGATAGCCGTTGGCGTCCCAACGGCCGACATCGCCGGTGCGGAACCAGCCGTCGGCGGTGAACTCCTCGCGGGTCTTCTCGGGCATCTGCCAGTAGCCGCTGAAGACATTCGGGCCGCGCACCTCGATGCCGCCGATCTCGCCCATGCCGCAGGCGCGACCGCCATCACCCACCACCCGTACCGACACACCCGGCAGCGGCAGACCGACCGTGCCGGCCACGCGGTTGCCGTCGTAGGGATTGGAGGTGAGCATGACCGTCTCGCTCATGCCGTAGCGCTCGAGGATGCGCTGGCCGATGCGCGACTCGAACTGACGGAAGGTGTCAGGCAGCAGCGGTGCCGACCCGGAGATGAACAGGCGCATGCCGGCCGCGCACTCGGCGGTGAAACCGGGGTGGTCGAGCAGGCGCACGTACATGGTGGGCACGCCCATGAAGACGGTGGCCCGCGGCAGTTCACGCACGACCGCGGCGGGATCGAACCGGGCCTGCCAGATCATCTTGCTGCCGGCGAGCAGCGCACCGTGGCTGGCCACGAACAGACCGTGCACATGGAAGATCGGCAGCGCATGCAGCAGCACATCGCCACGCCGCCAGCGCCAGTAGTGCTGCAGGGTGAGCGCGTTGGCGGCGAGATTGCCGTGCGAGAGCATGGCGCCCTTGCTGCGGCCGGTGGTGCCCGAGGTGTACAGGATGGCGGCGAGATCACCGCTTGCGCGCCGAACCGTGCGAAAGCGGTCATCGTGCGCAGCGGCGGCCATCAGCAGGCTGCCCTCGCGCTGCTCGCCCAGGGTGTGCAGGTGACGCACGCCATGGGCCGCGGCGATCGGCGCGATGCGCTCGCGCGCCGCGGGTGCGCACACCACCAGACCGGGGCGGGCGTTGCCGATGAAGTAATCGAGCTCGGCCGCCTGGTAGGCCGAGTTCAGCGGCAGGTAGACCAGCCCGGCGCGCAGCGTGGCGAGATACAGCAGCAGCGCTTCGGGCGACTTCTCGACCTGCACCGCCACCCGGGAGCCCGCGGGCAGCCGCAGCGAGCGCAGCAGGTTGGCCAGCCGGGCGGTGGCGCGATCGATGTCGCCCCAGGTGAAGTAGAGCGGACGGCCATCGGCGTCGCGCGATTCGATCGCGCAGGCATCGCGCTCGGCCGGGAAGCCCCCGGCGAGCACCGCATAGAGGTTGTGGTTGTCGGTCATGGGGGCAGGCAATGAGATGGGTGGCAGCGCGTGGCGAGGCGCGCACTCAGTCGAGCTTGGCGCCGGAATCCTTGACCACCTTGGCCCACTTGACGATCTCGGTCTCGACGAAGCGGGCCAGGTCTTCCGGCGGCTGGCCGCCGGCCTCGGCACCGAGCGACTGCCAGACGCCGCGCAGTTCGGCACCGGCCAGTGCCTTGGCGGTCTCCTGCTGCAGGCGCAGGATGATCTCGCGCGGGGTGCCGGCCGGAGCCCACAGCGCGTACCAGGTGCGGGCCTGATAGCCCTTGACGCCCGCCTCGTCGAGGGTGGGCACCTCGGGCAGCGCGGGCGAGCGCTGCGCCGAGGTCACCGCCAGCGGCACCAGCTTGCCGGCCTTGATGTGCGCAATGGCGCTGCCAAGACCGTCGAACATGAAGTCCACCTGACCGGCGAGCAGATCCTGCAGGGCCGGACCGGCGCCCCGATAGGGGATGTGGGTGGCAAAGCTGCGGGTCTGGGTCTTCCAGAGCTCCACCGTGAGCTGGTGCGTGGTGCCGTTGCCGGCCGAGCCGTAGTTGAGCCGACCGGGGTTGGCCTTCACGAAGGCCTGGAACTCGGCAAAGCTGCGAGCCGGCACCCGTTGCGGGTTGACCACCACCACATTGGGCACCAGCGCCACCATCGTGACCGGGGCGAGGTCCTTCTGCAGGTCGTAGCCGAGCCGCGGATACAGGCTGACCGCGATGGTGTGGTGCACCGCGCCCATCAGGAAGGTGTAGCCGTCGGCCGGCGACTTGGCGGTGAGCTCGGCGCCGAGCGTGCCGCCGGCACCGCCGCGGTTGTCGATCACCACCTGCTGGCCGAGGTTCTGTGACAGCACCTTGGCGAGCGGCCGCGCGAAGGCATCGGTGCCGCCCCCCGGCGGGAAGGGCACGATCAGGCGGATGGGGCGGGCGGGCCAGGCCTGCGCCTGGGCGAACAGCGGGAACGCGGCGCCGGCAAGCGCCACGGCGGCCGTCAGCAGCCGTCGATGAAGGCGGGTCATGAATGTCTCCTGGAGGTATGGTCGTGAACCGGGCCGGCGGCGAGCGAACGCCGCCAAAGCCAGATGCCCAGCACCACCATGGGCACCGAGAGCAGCTGGCCCATGGTGAGCCCGAAGAACAGCAGGCCGAGGAAGGCGTCGGGCTCGCGGGCAAACTCGGCGAGCGCGCGCATCAGGCCGTAGCCCGCAAGAAACAGGCCCGAGACCGCGCCCGGCGGCCGCGGCCGGCTCGAGTACCACCACAGGCAGGCGAACAGCAGCAGGCCCTCGCCGGCGAACTGGTAGAGCTGGGAGGGATGCCGGGCGAGCGCATCACCGGCCTGCGGAAAGACCATGCCCCAGCCGCCCCCGGTGGCCCGCCCCCAGAGCTCGCCATTGATGAAGTTGCCCAGGCGCCCCGCGGCCAGACCGAGCGGCACCAGCGGTGCGACGACATCGATCACCGGCCAGAAGGCCAGCTGCCGGCGCCGGCACCACCAGGCGATGGCGAGAATGACGCCGAGCATGCCGCCATGGAAGGACATGCCGCCCTGCCAGACCGCAAACACCTCGAGCGGATGGCCCAGGTAGTAGGCCGGCTTGTAGAACAGCACATACCCCAGCCGGCCACCGAGCACCACCCCCAGCGCGCCGTGAAAGAGCAGGTCTTCCAGCTGCGGCGGGCTCAGGCCGCTGCTGCGGGCATGGTGGCCATGGGCAAGGCGCCAGCGTCCCAGCCCGAAGAAGGCCGCGAAGGCGACCAGGTACATCAGCCCGTACCAGCGCACCGCCAGCGGGCCGACTTGCAGGGCGATCGGATCGAACTCGGGATGGGTGACGACCAAGGCAGTCTCGGCAGAGGCGCCGCCGGCGGCGGCGCGCGAACCCGGATTATTCTGACACGACGCCGCGCCGGATCCGCCGATGCCACAGCGGCAGCAGGAGCACGGCGACCACCAGCACCACCAGCGCAAGGCACAGCGGGCGGGTCAGGAAGACGCTCCAGTCGCCCTGGCTGATCGACAGGGCATTGCGCAGCTGCTTCTCGGCCATCGGGCCGAGGATCATGCCGACGATCACCGGCGCGGCCGGAAAGCCGAAGCGGCGCATGGCCAGCCCGAGCAGGCCGATCAGCAGCAGCAGCAGCAGATCGAACCATGACTGGCGCAGGCTCCAGGCGCCCAGCGTGGCGAAGACCAGGATGCCGCCCTGCAGCAGCGGCGCGGGAATGCGCAGCACCCGCACCCACAGGCCCACCAGCGGCAGGTTCAGCACCAGCAGCATCACATTGCCGATGTAGAGCGAGGCGATCAGCGTCCAGACCAGGGTGCCGGAGGTCTGCAGCAGGGTGGGTCCGGGCTGCAGCTGGTAGTTCTGGAAGGCCGCCAGCAGGATGGCGGTGGTGCTCGACACCGGGATGCCCAGGGTGAGCAGGGGCGCGAGCGTGGCGGTGACCGCGGCGTTGTTGGCCGCCTCGGGCCCGGCCACGCCCTCGATCGCGCCCGGCCCGCCCTCGGAGGAGAACTCGGCCTTGTTGGCCGACAGCCGCTTCTCGGTGGCATAGGACAGGAAGGTGGGAATCTCGGCCCCGCCGGCCGGGATCAGGCCGAAGGGAAAGCCGATCGCCGTGCCGCGCAGCCAGGCCGGCAGCGAGCGGCGCCAGTCGGCCCGGCTCATGACCACGCTGCCTGCGCGGCCGACCTCGCCGGCGGGCTGCAGATGGAGCGCGCCATGGAGGGTCTCGGCCACCGCGAACAGGCCGACGGCCACCACCACGACATCGATGCCGTCGTAGAGCTCGGGGATGCCCAGGGTGTAGCGGGTCTGACCCGAGGTGGCGTCGATGCCCACCAGACCGAGGGCCAGTCCGATCAGCAGGCTGATGAAGCCGCGCAAGGCCGAGGCGCCGAGCACCGCGGAGACGGTGGTGAAGGCCAGCACCATCAGCATGAAGTACTCGGCCGGCCCGAAGCGCAGCGCGAACCGGGCCGCTGCCGGGGCCACCAGCGACAGGGCCACCGTGGCCAGGGTGCCGGCCAGGAAGGAGCCGATGGCGGCGGTGGCCAGCGCGGGCCCGGCCCGACCGCTGCGGGCCATCGCGTTGCCCTCCAGGGCGGTGACCATGGTGGAGGACTCGCCCGGGGTGTTCATCAGGATGGACGTGGTGGAGCCGCCGAACATCGCGCCGTAGTAGATGCCGGCAAACAGGATCAGCGCCGAGGCCGGCTCGACCTTGGCGGTGAGCGGCAGCAGCATGGCCAGGGTGAGCGCGGGCCCCACGCCGGGCAGCACGCCGATGGCCGTGCCGACCAGACAGCCCGCCAGCGCCCAGAGCAGGTTGATGGGCGAGAGCGCGGCGGCAAAGCCCCCGCCCAGCGCGAGCAGCGTATCGGTCATCAGAGCCCCGCCGGCGGGAAGAGCTTCAGGCCCACACCGAGCAGACGGGCGAACACGAACCAGACCGGCAGCGTCAGGGCAAGCCCGACCAGGGCATCACGCGCGGGGCGCTGGCTGCCGAAGCCGCGAGCCACGCACACCAGCAGCAGCGTGCTGGCGACCACGAATCCGGCCGTGCCCACCAGCACAAGATGGCCGAGAAGGCCGCCGGCCGCCCAGGCGAGGCGCTGCCGGGCGGCCTCGGGATGCACGGCGCTGGCGGCCTCGGGTGCCTGCGCGAGCACCGCATCGGGACGCCGCCACAGGCGCCACGCGGCAAGTGCGAGCCCGACGCAGACCAGGGTGGGCACAAAGCGCGGCGACAGGCCCGCATAGCCGGCCTGCGCATCGATGAAGGGCAGGCCGCTGGCCAGCGCCAGCGCCAGCAAGGCCACCGCCGCCCCCACGATCCGATGCCCGCCCGAGCCCGCCATCCCCCCACCCTCGCCGCACCGGCGGCGCTGCGACTATAACCCGTGACCTGAGACCGTCACGCCGGGGCATCCGGCCGGGTCGATGGACGGGTTTTATATACTCGCGCCCTGTCGGGCATCGCGGGATCCACCCCGCGCAAGACGCCTGGCCGCACCGCAACCTCACGCTGACCAGGAGACCCCGCATGTCCGCCAACCGTCGCTCCCGAAACATCACCGAGGGCGTGGCCCGCGCCCCCAACCGGTCGATGTACTACGGCATGGGCTATCAGCCCTCGGACATGAGCAAGCCCTTCATCGGGATTGCCAATGGCCACTCCACCATCACCCCGTGCAACTCGGGCCTGCAGGTGCTCACCGACGCCGCCGAGGCGGCGCTGCGTGCCGGCGGCGCCAACCCCGAGGTCTTCGGCGTGCCCACCATCTCCGACGGCATGTCGATGGGCACCGAGGGCATGAAGTATTCGCTGATCTCGCGCGAGGTGATCGCCGACTGCATCGAGACCGCGGTGCAGGGCCAGTGGATGGACGGCGTGCTGGTGGTCGGCGGCTGCGACAAGAACATGCCCGGCGGCATGATCGGCATCCTGCGCTGCAATGTCCCGGCCATCTATGTCTACGGCGGCACCATCAAGCCGGGCAAGTGGAAGGGCCAGGACCTGACCATCGTCTCGGTGTTCGAGGCGGTGGGCGAGTACTCGCGCGGCCGCATGAGCCAGGAGGACTTCGAGGGCATCGAGCGCAACGCCATCCCCGGCACCGGTTCGTGCGGCGGCATGTACACCGCCAACACCATGTCCTCGTCCTTCGAGGCACTGGGCATGAGCCTGATCGGTTCCTCCACCATGGCCAACCCCGACAGCGAGAAGACCGATTCCGCCTCGGCCTCGGCCAAGGTGCTGATCGAGGCGGTGCGCAACAACCTGCGCCCCCTGGACATCGTCACCCGCGAGTCGATCGAGAACGCGGTCACGCTGATCATGGCCACCGGCGGCTCGACCAACGCGGTGCTGCACTTCCTCGCGATCGCGCACGCGGCCGGCATCGACTGGACGATCGACGACTTCGAGCGCATCCGCCGCCGCACCCCGGTGATCTGCGACCTCAAGCCCTCGGGCCGCTATGTGGCGGTGGACCTGCATCGCGCAGGCGGCATCGCGCAGGTGATGAAGATCCTGCTCAAGGCCGGCCTGATGCACGGTCACTGCATGACCATCACGGGTCGCACCCTGGCCGAGGAACTCGCCCATGTGCCCGACACCCCGCGCGCCGACCAGGACGTGATCCTGCCGATCGACAAGCCGATGTACACCGAGGGCCATCTCGCCATCCTCAAGGGCAACCTGTCGCCGGAGGGCTCGGTGGCCAAGATCACCGGCCTGATGAACCCGGTGATCACCGGTCCGGCCCGCGTGTTCGACGATGAGCCCTCGGCCATGAGCGCCATCATGGAAGGCCGCATCCAGGCCGGCGATGTGATGGTGCTGCGTTATCTCGGCCCCAAGGGTGCGCCCGGCATGCCCGAGATGCTCGCGCCCACCTCGGCGATCATCGGCGCGGGCCTGGGCGAGTCGGTGGGCCTGATCACCGACGGCCGCTTCTCCGGCGGCACCTGGGGCATGGTGGTCGGTCATGTGGCCCCCGAGGCCTATGTGGGCGGCCCGATCGCCCTGGTCGAGGAAGGCGATTCGATCACCATCGATGCGCACCGTCAGGCGCTGGAGCTGAATGTGCCCGACGAGGTGCTCGCCCGCCGGCGCGCCGCCTGGCGGGCCCCTGAGAGCAACTACCCGCGGGGGGTGCTGGCGAAGTTCCGCAAGCTCTCGGCCAGCGCCAGCAAGGGCGCCGTGCTCGACTCGGACGAATAGGGCGACAGGCAACCGGCCGGCGGGGCGCGCCCTGGCTGAGCGCAGGAGCGCCAGGTGCCGCCGCGGGCTTCAGCCCGCGTCGCGCTTGCGCGCCTTGCGCTCCTCGCGAGAGACGCGGAATCGCGCGGCCACCCGCTCGTTGCGGGCGCGGTCGAGTTCCTCGCGATCGACACCACGCCGATCGAAGCCCAGCAAGCCCTCCAGGAACTCGAACCAGATCAGGGCCGCCGCGAATGGCGCGGCCACCCACCACCACGAGATCGCCCCGAAAGGCCCGACCTCGAGCAGCTTGAGCACAATGAGGAAGGAACCACCCCAGATCAGGATCATGGGCATCAACCAGGAGACAATGCCCGCACCATAGCCGTGCAGCCCACTTGCCGCCAGTCTGCCTGCATGGGCGGACAACCCGGCAGCATGAACGGCCAGCGGCGTCGGCGCGGTTGCACCCGGTACCGGGCTGCCTGCCCGCCCCTGGTGCGCGCCCGGACCGCCCGGGATCTGCAAGGCGGATCAGGTAGCATCGACTCAAACCACCCTCGACGCGCCCGGGGAAGTCATCCACGGCGAACCCGACGCGTCGATGTCCCCAGCATTCCGGAGCCCGCCGACCATGCCCCACACCGCCGCTCCCGCCACCGCCCGCCTGCTGGTGCTCGGTCTCGCCCTGCTTGCCGGGCCGGCCATGGCCAGTGCCGACCTTGCCCGGGCCCGCAACTGCAACGCCTGTCATGCGCCCGAGAAGAAGCTGATCGGCCCCTCGTTCAAGGACATCGCCGCCAAGTACGCCGCCGACACCAACGCGCAGGCCAAGCTGGTGCGCAAGGTCCGGGAGGGCGGCGTCGGCGTCTGGGGCCAGATCCCCATGCCGGCCAATCCGCAGGTCACGGCCGACGAGGCCGGCGTCCTGGTCAAGTGGATTCTCACCGGCCGCTGAGCCGGCCGGCAGACACGGCCCCGCACCATCCATCCGGGCGCCGGCCCCGCCCATCCTGACCTGCCCGGATCCGACGGCGATGCGAGGGTAGCCTTGCGTCAGGCAATGCGCCCCGTGCGCGACGCAATGGCTCCTCCTCCAGCCGAACGGATCATTCCCTTCACGGCTGGTTGTCCCCGGCACAGACCGGGGTTTTTTTTGTCCGTGCGCGGGCGGCTCGGCAAGCCTGGGGCGCTCCACCCTGGCGTGCGGGCGGGAATCGGCGGACAGCAACCGCTTTGCGCGTACACTGCGCCGGTTTTTCGGGAACCCGCCGGTGCCGGACCTTGACATCCTGCTGCAGCAGATCCTCAACGGCCTCGTGCTGGGCAGCGTCTATGCGCTGGTGGCGCTGGGCTACACCATGGTCTACGGCATCCTGCAGCTGATCAACTTCGCCCACGGCGAGGTGCTGATGGTGGGCGCCATGGTGGGCGTGACGGTGGTCTCGGCGCTCGGCGGCGCCGGCCTGCCCGGCCCCGTCGTGCTGCTGCTGGCCATCGGCGCAGCCATCCCGGTGTGCATCGCGCTGTCGCTGCTCATCGAGCGGGTCGCCTACCGGCCATTGCGGCATGCCCCCAAGCTGGCGCCGCTGATCACCGCCATCGGCCTGTCCATCGTCATCCAGACCCTGGCGATGATCGTCTGGAAGCCCAACCCCATCGTCTTCCCCGACCTGCTGCCCACCGAACCCGTCCGGATCGGTGGCGCGGTGCTGGCCCCCAAGCAGGTGCTGATCCTGGGCGTCTCGGCACTCCTGATGGCCGGCCTGATGCTGCTGGTGAACCGCACCCGGCTGGGCCGCGCCATGCGGGCCACCGCCGAAAACCCGCGCATCGCCGGCCTGATGGGCGTGAACGCCAACCAGGTGATCGCGGCCACCTTCGCGATCGGCGCCGCGCTGGCCGCGGTGGCCGGCGTGCTGGTGGCCATGAACTACAACATCGCGCAGTTCTCGATGGGCTTCATCCCGGGCCTGAAGGCCTTCACCGCGGCAGTGCTGGGCGGCATCGGCAACCTTGCCGGGGCGGTGGTGGGCGGACTGCTGCTGGGCCTGATCGAGAGCCTGGGCGCAGGCTACATCGGCGACCTCACCGGCGGCTTCCTGGGCAGCCACTACCAGGACATCTTCGCCTTCGTGGTGCTGATCGCGGTGCTGGTGCTGCGGCCCTCCGGAATCATGGGCGAGCGGGTCGCCGACCGGGCCTGAGCCGTGCGATGAAGCACTTCTTTCCCTCGCTGGCGGGCAATCCGCGTGCCGCCTTCGCAGCCACACTGGCCATGGCGGTGGTGCTGGCGGTGCTGCCGCTGGTGGCGGGTCTGGCGGGCAACGCCTGGGTGCGCATGCTCGACTTCGCGCTGCTCTACATCATGCTGGCGGTGGGCCTGAACATCGTCGTGGGCTATGCCGGCCTCCTCGACCTGGGCTATGTCGCGTTCTACGCGGTGGGTGCCTACCTGTACGCGCTGCTGTCCTCGCCGCACCTGCAGGAGAACTTCGCCTGGATCGCGGCCGTCGCCCCCGATGGCCTGCACAACTCGATCTGGCTGGTGGTGCCGCTCTCGGCCGGGCTCGCTGCGCTGTTCGGCGTGCTGCTGGGCGCGCCTACGCTGCGCCTGCGCGGCGACTACCTCGCCATCGTCACGCTGGGCTTCGGCGAGATCATCCGCATCTTCCTGAACAACCTGAACGCGCCGCTGAACATCACCAACGGCCCGCAGGGCATCAGCAACATCGACCCGGTGAGCATCGGGCCGGTGGACCTGTCCAGGCCGCTGGTCATCGGCGGCTTCGAGCTGCAATCGGTCCAGCTCTACTACTACCTCTTCCTCGCGCTCACCGTGCTGGTGATCATCACCAGCATCCGCCTTCAGGACTCGCGCCTGGGCAGGGCCTGGATGGCCATCCGCGAGGACGAGGTGGCGGCGCGCGCCATGGGCATCAACACCCGCAATGTGAAGCTGCTGGCCTTCGCGATGGGGGCGTCCTTCGGCGGCGTCTCGGGCGCGATGTTCGCGGCCTTCCAGGGCTTCGTGTCGCCCGAGAGCTTCGTGCTGTCGGAGTCGGTGGTAATCGTGGCCATGGTGGTGCTGGGCGGCATGGGCCATGTGCCCGGCGTGGTGCTCGGTGCGATCCTGCTCTACGCCATCCCCGAGGTGCTGCGTTACGCCGCCAGGCCGGTGCAGCAGGCGCTGTTCGGCGCCGAGCTGGTGGCGCCCGAGGCGCTGCGCATGCTGGTCTTCGGGCTGGCCATGGTCCTGATCATGCTGCGCCGTCCGGCCGGGCTGTGGCCCGCGCCGCAGCATGGCCGGGGCTGAGGCCATGCCTGCCATGCGGATGTCCCGTCAGGGCCCGGTGAGGGCGCGCGCATGAGCGAGGCCGGGCCGCTGCTGTCGGTGGAGGGCGTGAGCAAGCGTTTCGGCGGCCTGCAGGCCCTGTCCGATGTCGGCCTGGAGATCGCGCCGGGCCAGATCTACGGCCTGATCGGCCCCAACGGCGCCGGCAAGACCACCTTCTTCAATGTGATCACCGGTCTGTATGCGCCCGACGCCGGGCGCTTCCGGCTGGCCGGCCGCGACTACCAGCCCACCGCGGTCCACGCCGTAGCGCGCGCCGGCATCGCCCGCACCTTCCAGAACATCCGCCTGTTCGGCGAGATGACCGTCCTCGAGAATGTGATGGTCGGGCGCCATGTGCGCACCCGCGCCGGAGTCTGGGGCGCGGTGTTCAAGACCCGCGCCGAGCGCGCCGAGGAACAGGCGATCCGCAGCCGCGCGCTCGCGCTGCTCGACTATGTCGGCATCGCGCGCTATGCCCAGTTCCGCGCGCGCACGCTGTCCTATGGTGACCAGCGGCGCCTGGAGATCGCGCGCGCCCTGGCCACCGAACCGCGGCTGCTCGCTCTGGACGAGCCGGCTGCCGGCATGAATGCCACCGAAAAGCTCGGCCTGCGCGCGCTGCTCGAGAGCATCCGCGCCGACGGCAGCACCATCCTGCTGATCGAGCATGATGTGAAGCTGGTGATGGGCCTGTGCGACCGGGTCTGCGTGCTCGATCAGGGCCGGCGCATCGCCGAGGGGCCGCCGGCGCAGGTGCGGGCCGACCCGGCCGTCATCCGCGCCTATCTCGGGGATGGCCATGACTGAGCCGCTGCTGCAGCTGAGCGGGCTGTCCGTGGCCTATGGCGGCATCCAGGCGGTCAAGGGCATCGACCTGACCGTGATGCCGGGCGAGCTGGTCGCGCTGATCGGTGCCAACGGCGCCGGCAAGACCACCACCCTGAAGGCCGTCACCGGCTCGCTGCCCTGGTCGGCGGGCGAGGTGCGCTACCGCGGCGAGTCGATCCGCGGCATGCCGGCGCACAGGCTGGTCGAGCGCGGGCTGGCGATGGTGCCCGAGGGCCGCGGTGTGTTCGCGCGCATGAGCATCACCGAGAACCTGCTGATGGGGGCCTACACGCGGCGCGACGCCGCCGGCATCGCCCGCGATGTCGATCGCATGTTCGGCATCTTCCCGCGCCTGAAGGAGCGCGCCGGCCAGCTCGCCGGCACACTCTCCGGCGGCGAGCAGCAGATGCTCGCCATGGCCCGCGCCCTGATGAGCCGGCCCACGCTGCTGCTGCTCGACGAGCCGAGCATGGGCCTGTCGCCGATCATGGTGCAGACGGTGTTCGAGGTGGTGCGCACTGTGGCTGCCGAGGGCGTGACCCTGCTGCTGGTCGAGCAGAACGCGCGCCTGGCGCTGAAGGCCGCCCACCGGGGCTATGTCATGGACTCGGGCCTGATCGTCATGAGCGATCAGGCCGACCGGCTGCTGAGCGATCCGCGGGTGCGCGCCGCCTACCTCGGCGAGGCCGGCGGGGAATGAGTCGCGGGGCGCGGTGCTCGCGCTGAAGCTCTTCCTCGTTCCGGGCTTCCTGCTGCTGGTGTCCCTGGCGGCGCGACGCTGGGGGCCGTCGATGGGCGGCTGGCTGGCCGGACTGCCGATCGTCACCGGGCCCATCCTGGGCTTCATCGCCATCGAGCAGGGCGCGGACTTCGCCGCCCGGGCTGCCGGCGGATCACTCATGGCGGTGGTGAGCACGGTGGCGGTGACGGCGGCCTATGCCCATGCCGCACGGGTCGCGCACTGGCCGGTGGCGGTGGTCGCGGCGCTGGCCACCTGGATGATCGTGGCCTGGGGCCTGTCGCTGCTGCCGGAATCACTCACCCTGTCGGCCATGCTCGCCGGCGCGTCGTGGCTGCTTGCGCCGCGGCTGTTCCCGCCCGCAGCCGAGTCCGGCCCCGCACCGGCATCCGACCGTCGCGAACTCGCCCTGCGCATGGTTGCTGGCGCCCTGCTCAGCCTGGTGGTGACCCAGGCCGCGGCCAGTGCCGGCCCGCGCTGGAGCGGCCTGCTCGCGGTGTTCCCCATGATGAGCATCGTGCTGGCGGGTTTCTCTCACCGCACGCAAGGGCCGGCCTACACCGCCACGCTGCTGCGGGGTCTCGCGCGCGGCCTGCTGTCCTTCGCAGCCTTCTGCTGGGTGGCCGCGGTGCTGCTGCCCTCGGCCGGGACAGCGGCCGGCTTCGCGGTTGCGGTGCTCGCTGCGCTGCTGGCGCAGCTGGCTACGCTGCGGCGTCGGCCGCGCTCGTGAAGGCGTCGGCAAAGAACTCCTCGGGCGGCAGACCGCATACCCGGGTGAAGTCGGCGCGCGCCGCCTCGACCATCAAGGGCGCGCCGCAGGCATAGACCTGGTGGCCCGAGAGATCGGGGAAATCGGCCATCACCGCCTTGTGCACCAGCCCTTCACGGCCCTGCCAGTGGTCCTCGGGCAGGGCCTCGGACACCACCGGCACCCAGCGCAGGCTGGGCAACTGATCGAGCCAGCGCGCGCACTGCCCGGCACGGTAGAGATCCCGGGGCCGGCGCCCGCCCCAGTAGAGCGAGATCGGGCGCGAGACGCCCTTGTGGATGGCGTGCTCGATGATCGCCTGGATGGGCGCGAAGCCCGTGCCGCTGGCCAGCAGCACGATCGGCCGCGTGCTGTCCTCGCGCAGGAAGAAGGTGCCCATCGGCCCCTCGAAGCGCAGGATGTCGCGCTCGCGCAGCGCCGGCTGCGTCTTGCCGAACACCGTGTCGGTGAAGCGGCCACCGGGCATGTGCCGCACATGCAGTTCGAGCTGCTCGGCCGCATGCGGGGCACAGGCCATGGAATAGCTGCGACGCGTGCCGTCCTTCAGGATGAGCTCGATGTACTGGCCGGCGAGGAACTGCAGCCGCTCGTTGGCCGGCAGCTGCAGGCGCAGCACCGCGACATCGGGCGCCTCGAGGGTGATGGAGGACACGCGGCAGGGCATGCGGCGAACCGGGAGATCGCCGGCCGCGGCCACCACCCGCGCCTCGATGGTCAGGTCGGAGAGCGCCGAGGCGCAGCACATCAGCGCGAAGCCGCGGGTGGCCTCGGCATCGCGCAGCGCAGCCGCATGATGGGCTCCCTGCGCCACCTGCCCGTCGATCACGCGCGCCTTGCAGGACCCGCAGGCGCCGTTCTTGCAGCCATAGGGCAGGATGACCGAGTGGCGCAGCGCCGCGTCGAGAATGCATTCGCCGGCATCGGCCTGGAACTGCTTGCCGCTGGGCTGGACGGTGACAGTGAAGGCCATGAGGAGACTCTCGGCAGGGCGATAATGGCGCGATGACGCGAAGCCCCCGAGTTTATCGCGCGCTGCCCCGTCGGCTGCGGCGCGCTACCGTGCTGCTGGCCGGCTGCGGCGATGTCGGCCAGCGGATCGGCGCGCGGCTCGCCGCCCGCGGCCTGCGCGCCATCGGCACCCTGCGAAACCCCGAGCACGCCGGCGCGCTGCGCGCCCAGGGCATCGTGCCGCTGCGCCTGGACCTCGACACCCGACTGCCGCGGCTCGCGGCCTGGTGCGGCAGGGTGATCCACCTCGCCCCGCCGCCTGCCGAGGGCGGCCATGACCCCCGCACCCGACGGCTGATCGCGGCGCTGTCGCGCCCGCCAGGCGGCGGCCCGAGCACGGTGCGCTCGGGGGGGGCGGGTGGCCGATCGGGCCGGCGGCCGTTCCGGCACGGCGGGGGTGACGCCCGATCCGCACCGGGCCCGCTGGCCGGCGCGCGCTGGGTCTACATCAGCACCACCGGGGTCTACGGCGACTGCGCCGGCGCGCAGTTCGATGAAACCCGGCCGGTGGCCCCGGCCAATCCGCGGGCGCAGCGCCGGGTGGCCGCCGAAGGGCTCTGGCGGGCAGCGGCGCGGCGCGGCGCGCGGGCCAGCGTGCTGAGGGTGCCGGGCATCTATGCCCATGACAGGCTGCCGCTCGCACGCCTGCGCCAGGGCCTGCCGGCCCTGCAGGCGCAGGACGATGTCTTCACCAACCACATCCACGCCGACGACCTCGCCCGCATCGGTCTGGCCGCCCTGTGGCGCGGCCGACCGGGCCGGGTGGTGCATGCCGTGGACGACAGCGACCTGCGCATGGGCGAGTACTTCGACCTGGTGGCCGATGCCGCCGGCCTGCCCCGCCCGCCCCGGGTGCCGGCCGCCGAGCTCGCCGCACGCGTCTCGCCGATGATGCTGTCGTTCATGAGCGAGTCGCGGCGCCTGCGCAATCGGCGCCTGAAGCAGGAGCTTCGTCTGCGCCTGCGCTATCCCACGGTGGCGCACACCCTCGCCGAGGCCTTCGGGCCTGTGCTAGAGTCATCGCCTTCTTCAGCACGGCCGGTGTAGCTCAGTTGGTAGAGCAGCGCATTCGTAATGCGAAGGTCGTAGGTTCGACTCCTATCTCCGGCACCATCTCCAGACGGGGATCGGCAGCTTCACGGCTGCCGATCCCCGTTGTCATTCAAGGATCCCGCACATGAGCGACGACGACATCGCATGGATGGGCCTGCACTCGCTGGCTGACGCCATCCGGGCGCGACGGCTCTCGGCCTTCGAGGCTACCGAGGCCATGCTGCGCCGGATCACGCGCGTCGATCCCTCCCTGCGTGCCTACGCCCGCACCACCCCGGAACTGGCGCTTGCCCAGGCCCGCGCGGCCGACCAGCGTCAGGCCCGCGGCGAGGCTCTCGGGCCGCTGCACGGCGTGCCGGTGGCCGTGAAGGATCTGTGCTGGACCGAGGGCATCGTGACCGCCGCCGGCACCACCATCCACCAGGACTTCCGCCCAGCCACTGACGGCACGGTGGTGCGCCGTCTGCGCGAGGCCGGCGCGGTGCTGCTCGGCAAGCTGCAGATGACCGAAGGCGCCTTCAGCGCCCACCATCCCGAGATCACCGCGCCGCTCAACCCCTGGGACGCCGCGGCCTGGACGGGCGTGTCCTCCAGCGGCTCGGGCGTGGCGGTGGCTGCGGCGCTGTGCCACGGCGCCATCGGCACCGACACCGGCGGGTCCATCCGCTACCCCGCGGTGGCCAATGGCGTGACCGGCCTGAAGCCCACCTGGGGTCGGGTCTCGCGCCACGGCGCCTTCGAGCTTGCCGCCTCGCTCGACCACCTTGGCCCGATGGCCCGCAGCGCGGCCGACTGCGGCCTGATGCTCGGCGCCATTGCCGGCGCCGACCCGCTCGATCCCACCGCCCTGCCCGCGCCGGTGCCCGACTATCTGGCCGGCGACGGCCAGCATCTTGGCGGGCTGCGCATCGGCATCGACGAGACCTATGCGCTCGAAGGCGCCGAGCCCGAGGTGGCCCGCGCCTTCCAGGATGCCGCGCGCAGCTTCGCCGGACTGGGCGCCAGCCTCGTGCCGGTGCGCATGCCGCCGGTGGCGGCCGTGGTGGCCGCCTGGGTGCCGCACTGCGGCGTCGAGGCGGCGGTGGCCCATGCCGACACCTGGCCCGCGCGCCGGGCCGAGTACGGCCCGATGCTGGCCACGCTGCTCGACACCGGGCTGGCGCTCAGCGGCGCCGACTACCAGCGCCTCCTGCTGGCGCGTGCCGAGTTCACCGGCCGCATGCACACGCTGATGGCCGGCATCGATCTGCTGCTCACCCCGGTGATCCCGTTTGCCGCGCCCAGCCTCGCGCGCATCGCGGCGCTGCGCACCGAGCCCGACTACCGGCAGCGTCTGCAGCGCTTCACGGTGCCCTTCGACATGTCGGGTCAGCCCACGCTCACCCTGCCCGCAGGCTGCACGCCCGAGGGCATGCCGCTGGGGGTGCAGCTGGTGGCCGGGGCGCTGCGCGAAGACCTGCTGGTGCGGGCCGGACGCGCCTTCCAGACCGTGAGTGACTGGCACGCCCGACGCCCGCCGGTGGCCTGAGCCGGGCCCCCGGGGGCAAGGCGCCCCGGCCGCGCCGGCCGGACAGGAATGGGGCGGCCCCGACGGGTCTGCGTCGGCGCTACTGCGGCGCCACCCCCGATGCCTTGAACACCTCGCCCCAGCGCGGGGTGTCACGGCGCACGATGTCGGCGAATTCCGCGGGCGTGGTGCCGGTGGCCAGCAGGCCCATCTCGAGCATGCGCGCCCGGCCGTCGGGCGACTGGATGGCGCGGTTGATCTCGGTGCTCAGGCGCTCGATGATCGCCCGGGGCGTGCCCTTGGGCGCGATGATCCCGTTCCAGCCGGCGAGGTCCAGCGGGTAGCCCTGCTCGGCAAAGGTCCGAACCTCGGGATAGAGCGGCCAGCGTTTCGGACCGGTGACCGCCAGCAGCGTGGCCCGACCTGACTGGATGAACGGCCCGGTGGAGGCGAAGTCATGGATGCCCATGGTGGCCTGCCCGCCGATGATGTCCTGCACCGCCGGGCCCGCGCCCTTGTAGGGCACATGCACCATGTCGATCCGGGCCGCGCCCTTGAGCATCTCGCCGTACAGATGCGAGCTGCTGCCCGCCCCGAAGGACGCAAAGGTGGCCTTGCCGGGATTGGCCCGCACATGGCGAACGAAGTCGTCCACGCTCTTCATGCCGGTGGACGAGGGCACGATCATGCCCAGCGATGACAGCCCGATCTGGCTGACCATCTCGAAGTCGTCAGGCGCGTCATAGGGCAGGCGCGTGTAGGCGAACTTGTTGATGATCAGGTTCGAGAGGTTGGCATAGGCGATGGTGTAGCCGTCGGGCGCGGCCTGCCGCGTGGCACCGATGCCCAGGATGCCCTGCGCGCCCGGTCGGTTCTCGACCACGAAGGGCACGCCAAGCGCGGCCTGCAGCCGCTCGCCGAGCCAGCGCGAGACGATGTCGGTCTGACCGCCCGGTGGATAGGGCACGATGATGCGCACCGGCCTCGAGGGCCATGCCTGGGCAAGCGCCTGATGCGCCGGCAGCAGGACCAGCACAAGCAGGGCCGCCAGGCGGCCGAACCATCGGGTCATGGCGTTCTCCGCGAGTCGAGACAATGCGAGCCGGCGTGCGTCAGACCGGCGCGTCGGCCGCCGATGTGCGCCGGGCCGAGTCCTTCAGACGCTGCAGCTCCTCCCAGCCCTTGTAGGCGGTGATGCCGTTCTCGTCGAAGAAGACCACCGGACCTTCGCAGACGAACAGGTACTCGGTGTCCTCGAGCGCCGTGGTGGCGCCATGAAGCACACCGTTGGGTTCGTAGTCGTAGTCGCCGGCCTCGAGGATGCCGTCGCGAACCTGCAGACGGCCCTTCAGGACATAGGTATGGGCGTCCGACAGATGCTTGTGCGGCGGGGCAACGAAGCCCTTCTTCCAGCGGTAGAGCGCCACCCAGCGCCCGGTCTCGGGGCCGGTCCAGAGCACCTTGGTCCAGGCCATGCCCGGGGAGGTCTCGATCCAGGGCTCGTCGGCACGGACGATGATGTCGGCAAGCTGGTCGTTGATCGGCTTGATGTTCTGCAGCGGCATGTCAGCGCGTCCGTGATCTGCGCCGGCCCGGCGGGCCGGTCACGCCGAACTGTAACCGCCGCCCTGCTCAGTGTGGAAGCCAGGCAGGTCCATCGGGCAGATCGAATCCCTGCCAGTCGGCAAGGCCTTCATCGATCACGCGCCCGGCCTGGGCCACCGCCCGCGAGAACCCGTCCTGGCGTTCGGCCAGGGAGGTGCCCAGGCGAACCAGATCGCGGGCCTGATCGGCCAGATCGAGCAGCTCGGGGCCGATCAGTGGAAAGCGGGAGGCTTCCTGGGCGGCGCTCAGGGCAAGGAGCTCGGCCTGGGCTGCGAGACGACGGGCAAGCTCGGCCGGAAAGGCGCAGTCATCAGGGCTGACAGGCATGGGGGAGGCGATCCGATTCGCAGACATCGACTTCTGCTTATCGGCATGCCACCCGAAAACTTGAGGGGCATCTTCGTCCCGGGCACCTGGACGCGCATCGAAGCGGATGGATGCCCAGGGGCGGCTGCGCGCGCCCGGAGGAAGACGCGCGCCGGGGCCTACCCGCTAGCGCGGGTTGATGAAGCGCAGGTTGCTGCGCCCGCCCGAGAGCACCACGCGCAGGCTCACATCGATCAGCACATCGGCGTTTGAAGAGGAGCCGATGACCACAAGGTTGCGCTGGCTGCTGGTGGGGGTGGCAGTGCCCGTGCCCAGCGCGGTCTGCAGCTTGGTCACCGGCGCGGCCACGCTGACCGATGCCGAGTTGTTGCGCATGCGCGTGACGCCCGAGCCGAGATCGCGGGCATAGATGTAGGAGTTGGCGCCCGGGCTGCAGGCATCGTCGCTGGGCTTCGTGGCGGCCCAGATGACCACCCCGCGTGCGATGTGGGGCGCCGTCACGATCTGCGCTCCTGTCAGCATGGTCATGTACCAGCCCTTGGTGCCGGGCCCCACCGTCACCGGGCCGCCGGAGGCGTTGACGAGATCGGACACGGCCAACGCACTGCTGAATGTGCCGGGGGTGACCGGGCCGCCATCCTTGACACCGAAAAAGGTGCCGGTGAGAGGGGAGCTGACATCCGAGGCCGACAGCAGCCGGCCCGTACCGAAGGTCACCCAGCGTTCGGTGGGTTCCCGCGGATTGATCGCCACCGCGGGCGCGGTGGTGATGGGTGCGCCAACATTGATGAGCTTGGTGCCTGCGAGCGCAGACGTGGCGCCACTGAGATTCGCGGGATCCGAGAGATCCCAGCGCCAGAGGTTGCCCTTCAGGTCGGTGGCGTAGATCTGCAGCACCAGTTGCTCGGCATCGTCCTGGTAGTACCCCTCCATCTGGGCCAGGCCGACCGGGTTGGTGGCGGTGCCGCTCTCGGTGGCCAGCCGCTTCACGACCTCACCAGTGCACGGATGCAGCAACCAGATCTGGCCCGAGCCGTCATTCTGGTAACCCGACGACACAGCCACCAGCCAGCCCGCCTTGGTCCAGATCACCAGCGGCTGGCCGTAGGAAAAGCCCACCTTGGTGGTGCCCCCCGCGTTGGTGCCGCTGCCGTCGAACTCCCAGAGCACCTTGCTGCGCAGGTCATCCTCGCTGCTGGCATCCGGCGAGGTGACATCGAGGGCGAAGTAGCCCTTGCCTCCCTTGTTCAGTCCCGAGACCAGGAGGGTGCCCCAGGTGCCTGCGCGGGTGCCGCACTTGGTGGAATCATTCGGCCACTTGATGTCGCGCACGGTGGGCGTGCCATCCACCCGGTAGCGATGCGAGAACTTGTTGGGCAGCGTATCGGTCTCGCGGTAGCTCAGGCCAGCCAGACCATCAACGCCGCTGCGGAACATGAAGCTGGGCACATAGGCCCAGCGCTCGGTGCCGCCGGAGGCGCTGTCGGAGGCATCGATGGCGTGCAGCATCCCGCCGTTGGAGCCGACATAGAGCGTTGGCTTGTTGCCGCGGCCGCTGCCGTCCGTGTTGGCCGTCACAAAGGTGCTGTAGCCGGCGTGGAAGGTGTCACTCAGGCTCTGGTTGGGCTTGCCGACCCAGCGCGGCTCGGAATTGACGATGTCGGCAAGCATCTTCGAGCGTCGGCGGAACTGCCGGGTCTCGGCCAGCGTGTCTTCCAGGCTGCTGTCGCCGCGCAGGTAATTCAGGATGTTCTTCGCGGTACCGGCATCCGACGAGAGCGTAGCCTGCTGGGTGCTGGTGATGGTGCTGCCGCCGAAGTCGGTGGGCCGAAAGCGCACCGCGGTGTCGGTCAACGCGGATCCGGTGCGGGTGACGATCTTGCGGCCGCTGTTCCAGCCGGTGCCGGCGAGTTGCTCGCCGAGCCTGTCGGCAGCAGACCAGGTTGCCGACGCGGAGATCTCGCCGGTGGTGGGACTGACACCGCGCATCTGCACATCGCCGGTCCACTCGCCCGACTTGTAGATCGCGCGGAAGGCCATGGTGGGCACGAACAGCAGGTCGCTGCCGGTAAGCACAGCCCCCGAGCCCGAACCCTCGCGGGTCTTGATCTCGGTGATCGCGCGCGCAAGCGCGTCGGTGAGTTCCTGGGGGGAGGCCACGCTGAAGAACTGGCCACGGGAGTTCACCGCTGCGTGCCAGAGATCATCGACCGCCGAGGCGGCCTCGGCAACAGGAGTGGGCCAGTCGGCCGTGCCGTTGCGGATGGCGGTGATGCCGTTGGGGTAGGCGATGGTGCCCTGGGCAGCGAAGGCCAGCCCGAAGGTGACCATGTGCTGCCATTTCGCCGGGTCCGCCGAGGAGGTGAACACATTGTTGGCCAGGGTGGGCCGCAGATCGGTCAGCCAGTAGTAGGCGGCGATGTCGGCCAGGGTGTTGGCGGAGTTGCTGCCGGGCTTTTCGCGGTAGGGGCGCGGCCAGGGGTCTCCTGCCTTCAGGTTCGTGCGCAGCTCCGCATTCAGCACATTGAGCAGTTCGGTGGCATTGGGCAGCGTGTCGTCGTAATTCTTGGAGCCCACCAGGCCTGAGGCGCCGGCGCCGTTCCACTCGCCGTCGGTGGTCAACAGGTTGTAGTGCTGCTGGCAGCTGTACTGGATGGGGTCGGCGATCGTGCCACCGGCCGGGCTGGTGGCCGCCTTGTAGTACTCGCCCACCTGCTGCAAGGCGTGGCGCAGCGGCGTGCCGCCGGAGGTCCAGAGACCGTAGAGCCGGTTGTACCAGTCGGTGCGGAAAGTGCTGCCCCCACTGTCGCTGAAGGTGTCAAGCGCGATGAAGGCGCCGTTGCCGTCGGTGCTGGAGGCATTGTTGATGGTGTAGAGCCCCACCCGGAAGCTGCTGTCCACTGCCCGGAAGGCCTCACCCAGCGCGGTCTTCATGGCCAGCAGCCGGGTGCGGTAGTAGCTGTACCAGTTGGCAAAGTTGGTCTTCTGCGCCTCGGTGGCGGAGTTCAGGTCCACCCGGGTGTAGCTGCTGTTCGGGTAGCAGGTGCCTACCACCGGCACCGCCGGCGAAGTGCCGGTGTAGGCATAGTAGTGGCCGCCCGTGCCCGCACCGCCGCCGGCGGAATAGGTGCCGCTGTTCATGGGCGACGTGGTTCCGTAGCTCGACGGAAACTGTGTGCTCAGATTCAGGTTGCTGCCATAACCGGTGGGGAGGAATCCATTGGGCCAGGCACTGGTGTAGCTGGCGTTCGGCCAGCGGGTGCCGTCGGCATTGACCGGCGGCAGATAGGTGACGGCGGGGTTGTAGTAGAGCCGGTTGTAGCTGCTGTTCTGGTAGCAGCGGCTGCCGCTACCGGAAGAAGTCCCCATCGGGGCAAACTGAAAATCCATCGACCCTGAGTTGTCGAAGGTCAGCATCAGGTTGGGCTTGACCGAGTTCATCGTGAACAGCGGCTGGTCTTCCAGCGCCGGCACGGTCTGGGCCACCGCAGGCGCGGCACCCGGCCCCTGGATCAGCACCGCCAGTGCGCCGATCAGCATGCCTCGGCTGGCATACCGCCAGCCGCGTTTCCCTTGCCCGAACCTCGCCTGCACAGCCTCAGCCACGGTCAGTCACCCTTCAGAAACATCTGCGCGTAGGCCACCGAATTTTTCGGGCCGTCGATGCGGACCGTGATCCGCACGAAGGGCAGCCACTCCGAGACGGCAGCGCCGCAGTTGGTCATGCAGTTGCGCGGATAGCGGTATTCATAGAGCCGGCAGTTGGCCGCCGTGGCGGGGCCGGTGGCCGTACACAGCCGCTCGATCAGGTAGCGGCGCATCTGCCGCGAGGGCGCATCAACCGCCTCGCCCGGCCACTCGCTGGAGGCCGTGCCATCGGCGTTCCAGGCGGGTGCCGAGAGCTGGGCCAGCGGCAGCGGTATGCCGTCGGCGTTCTGGTCGCGCTGGCTGGCGTAGTACGAGATGGTCGGCTGGTCGGTGTTGCGGTCCATCACATTGAGTGCCGCGGTGGGATGCGACTGCATGAAGGCGAGGATCGCGTCGTTGAAGGCCATGTCGGCGTTCTGCTCGGCACTGCGCATGAACTGGTAGTTCATCGACGCCATGTTGGCGCTGTCCACCGAGCGGAAGAGCGCGAAGCCGGCCACGATCATCACCACCAGCGAAACCAGCGCGACGATCAGCGACAGGCCCTGCTGCGCCCGACGCAGGGGGAGCAGCCTCACCCGGCGAGGCGAGTCCGGCGAGAACGGACGACCGGCGGTGGAGCGCGCGGGCATGGTCACATCTCGCTCAGCAGCGCATTGCGCACACCGACCACCGTGGTCACGGTGTTGTAGCGCAGGCAGAGCTGATCGCCCGAGAGGCTGTAGTTGCCGCTGGAGGGCATGGCGGGCAGGTTGTTGTCATCACTGCCGGCGCGGGCAGGAAGCACCCGGCGGGTCTCATCGGCAGTGGCCGTGCAACCAGCCTTCTCGGCCGCGCGCTCGAGCTGGGGGCTGCGAATGAGCAGCCCGATGCGCACCCCCTTGATCTGGTTGAGCGATCGCGCCGGCTGCATGCCGTTCAAGGGCAGCGTCGTGATGACATTGTCGGGCAGCGGATTGGCCGGGTTGAGCCACCAGGTGGCCAGGGCCGGCGGATCGATCCACTCATCGATCACATCGTCATTGCCGACGTCGATGCCAAGCTGCACCTGCATCGACACCACATTGTCGGCAATCACCTGGGCCGCGCCGCCGGCCAGAAGGTTGGTGACCATGAGGCGGCCGCTGGCATCGACCGTGAAGCGCTCCAGCGTGGGCGTGGCGCCCAGATGGATCAGCACCGGCTGGGTGTAGTCCGCCGCAACGCCGGCATCGACGGTGATGGAGGCCGGACTCACGCCGGGCGACGCCGGCACGGCGGTGATCCTGACAAGGCTGCACGCCACCGGACGGGTGGTGCCGGGGTTGGCCGCCGAGCTCTGCTCGTAGATGAGCACCCAGTCATTGATCGCCATGCCCAGGGCCGAGCTCAGCGGAATGCTGGTGGCGTTCGCGGTGAGGACGCCCACCACCGCGACCGGCAGGGGCACCGTGTTGCTGCTGCCGGTGAAGATGGTGAGCGTGTCGGAGGCGATGCCGTTGCCGCCATCGGTGGCGATGATCGGCGCCACGCGGTGGGTGGTCCCCCCGCGGGTGAAGCTGCAGCCCAGATGCATCTCGGGGCGCGGCGGGGTGGTCTTGGACAGCACATAGCCGGTGCCCGGCGTGATGACGCGCATCGGCGAGGTGTAGGTGGTGTCGCTGATGGCGGTGAGGTTGTAGCCCGCGCTGACCACCGCACGCTCGAGCGCCGCCAGGCCGAAGACGCCCGACTGCAGGCCCTCGCTGCCGCTGGTGGTGCTGCGCCGGCGCTCCTCGCTGACCGACATGGTCTGGAAGATGGCCACCGCCGAGGCCATGGCGATCACCGTAGCCACCATCAGTTCGAGCAGCGAGAAGCCCGCCTGACCGCGACGCTGCCTCATGACTGCGGCTCCAGGATCATGGCCGTGGTGGTGTAGGAGCCCACGGTCGCGGCACCCGGCGCTCTCCAGCGGACCGTGACGGTCACCGTCGTGGCGGTCTGGGCGCCGAAGGAGATGTCGGTGGAATACGCCGTCTGCGTGGTGGTGACCGTGACCGTGGGCAGATTGGCGGAGGCCCCGGGCAAGGCCATGCTCCCGCTCACGATCCGGTCCTTCCACTGGGTGTAGCGCGCGCCCACCGGGGTGCTGCCGCTGCTGTAGAGGGTGGCGAGGCGGGACGGATCGACCGTCCACATCTCGGCGATGAGCTCGGATGCATGCTGGGCCGCCTGCGCACGGAAAGTGGCATCGGTCATCATCTGCACCGAGCGGGCCTGCATGCCGACCACGCCGAGGATGCCCAGCGAGAAGACGAGGATCGCCACCAGGGCTTCGACCAGCATGAAGCCGCGAGCGTTGCGGCTTGCGGCCGCCTGCGGCGCGATGCACCGCCGGGCTGCGGCCTGCGGCGAGGGCTGCTTGCACGGACTGTTCATGTCAGCAGACCCGAGGATCACCACTGTCGCTCGCCAGCCCCGGATCGCACATGCGGGCCGCGCCGCTCGGGCTGATCACCACCGAAAGCCGGCGCTCCTCGGTGTCGCTCATCGCGGCATTGCGAAGATCGATCCGGACGGTGTTGGCCCAGTCTGCCGCCACCAGCGGGCGGCCCCGGCCATCGAAGATCACCCGCGCCGGAAAGCCCGCACCCGGCTCGAGTGCGGTGGCAAAGGCCGAAGATGCGATCAGCGCCACATCGGTGGTGGCGCCCGCCCTGGCGCGACCGGATTCCTCCCCGCCATCACGGGTCTGGATGGTGCCGTCGTCAGCGCAGGTGGTGCCGCCATCGATCACCCGACACACCGTCCAGCCGGTGGTGCCGCCATCGGTGCCGGCCATCGAGAACATCACCCGTCCGTTGCGCTTGAGCGCCTCGGAACGGGCCACGCCCAGACCATTGAGCACGCCCTCGGCCGAAGCCCGGATCTGCAGGTTGCCCATCCACTCGCCGAAGGCCGGAATGCCGATGCGCAGCAGGATGACCGCGATCAGCATGGTGATGATGAGTTCGACCATGGTGAAGCCGGCCATGCCCGTCATCGGGCCGCGGGGGCGTGCCATGTCACTCCTTCTTGATCAGCCAGCGGCTGTCCTTGGTGGCAGGCAGGGTGCCCCAGCTGCTCACCCACGAGACGGTCTTGCGGGTGTTGGCCTGGTCGATCGAATACGCGAACCCGGCCACCGGCGAGCCGGAGTTGCCGGTGGCGGTGATCAGGTAGGCCTGATTGCTGTTGCTGAGCGTGCAGCTCAGCGTGAAGCGCTCGAGCGTGGGCAGCGGATTGACGCCGCAGTTCTCGCCGGAGGCATAGGTGCGGTTGTCGGCATAGAACTGCTCCATGCGCACGCGGACATCGGCCAGCGCCGATGTGGCATCGACCAGCTGGGACCGGATCACATGATTGCGATAGGCCGGGTAGGCCGTGGCCGTGAGAATGGCCACGATCGTGATGGCGACCAGCAGTTCGATCAGCGTGAAACCCCGTCCCCTCATCGCGACGCTCCTTGCAAACAGGGAGTCTAGGCACGCGTCATGGGTGGGGGACGGCCCGCCCGACGAACGCCGCCGCGCGGGCAGACAGGCGGCGCGGGCAGGCAGGCGGCGCGGGCCGCCTGGGGAGGCTGGCCATCCGGGCG
>NZ_CEXFHW010000026.1:0-30467 GCF_982640115.1 Quisquiliibacterium sp.
CTTGCTGGCCTTCGCTGCGACCCGTGCTTGCCAGAGATCGTATGCAGCCTGCTGAGCCAGCCAGACCTCAGCCGCCCCGCCATGGTCGCGCCCCAGCCAACGCTCAATGCGCAGTGCCATTGAAGGGCTGATCGCAGCCCGCCCATTGACTACCTTGGACAAAGTCGTCCGGTCGACGCCCAGCTGGGCAGCTGCTTCGCCCACCTGCAGATTCAAGGCAGGAAGGATGTCGTCCCTCAAAGTGAGGCCTGGGTGGGGTGGGTTGAACATCAAACTCATAAACACCTCAGTGGTAATCCTGGTAGTCCACCAGGATGGCATCGCCGTTTTCAGAAGCAAAAGTCAGACGCCAGCTGCCGTTCACGCTCACTGACCAGTGGCCGTAGAGGCCGCCCTTGAGGGGATGCCAGTCCCACCCGGGACGGTTCATGTCTTCGGGCCTTGTGGCCGCGTCCAACGCAGACAGTTGCCGAGCCAGGCGCGGGGCATGAGCGGCTTGGACTCCGGCACGCGAGCCGGACTTGAAGAAGCGCTCAACGCCCTTGTGCCTGAAGCTTCGAATCATTTCGGGACTGTAGCGCGTAGCGCTACGCGCAGCAAGTGCAGCAGCAATCGATGGTGGGGTCGAATCCCCGACCCCACCAAGAACAAGAGGTCTGAAAACTGAGCGAGTCAGTTAAACAATTCCTTTTTGCCCGCCAGGATTGTTTCGAACCGGTTCCAAACCCTTCGAACACTTTCCAATCGGTTCAGGGCTTCTTGGATGTGCGCCTGGGGTCCCCTCTGGATCAGCTTTGTGCCCATGGTCATCAATCGCTAAAACGGCCAGACATCCCGGGAGGCCACCATGCGCGTCACCGCCACAGAAGCCAAGAACCGCTTTGGCAGCCTCTGCGCCCAAGCCAAGCGCGAACCTGTGTTCGAGCAAAAAGCCGGCCAACTCGAGACCGTGATCCTCTCGGCCGATGGCCCAGTACGACGTCTTCACCAACCCCAGCGGCAGCGCGGCCGAGGGCATCCCCTGCGTGGTGGTGGTCCAGAGCGATCTGCTGGATGCCTTGGCCATGCGGCTGACCATGCCGCTGGCTGTGCTCGATGAAATCCTCCGACGGAAGGCTGATCGCAAGTGCATTGATTCAGCCCTGCTCGGCGCGCAGCCGATCGATCATGAAGTCGGCTGCCTCGGTGATGTGCTGTCGGGCCAGCCGCTCCGCCTGGGTTGCCTTGCCGGCAGCGACCGCCTTCAGCAAGGCCTCGTGCTGGTCCCAGATGTCGCGTGGCTTGTCCTCGCGCAGCAGCACCTCGCCCATCACGCGCTGCGCCTGCGTCCAGTGGGTTTCCAGCGCGGGCACGATCAAGGGGTTGCCCGAAAGCCCGTAGATGAAGTGGTGGAAGGCCATGTCGGCCGAGATCATGGCGCTGACCGAGCCGCTCGCAGCCGCCTTGCGGCCTGCGCGAATGAGCGCGACGCCCTTGTCACGCGCTGACGCGCTGCCGTGTGCGGCCGCCTCGCGAAAGGCCAGACCCTCGATCACGGCGCGCACATCGTACATGTGACGCACATGGGCCAGATCCATCGGCGCCACCTGCAGCCCGCGCCCGGGCGCATCGCTGAGCACACCTTCCTTGCGCAACAGGGTCAGCGCCTGCTGCACCGGCTGGCGCGACACGCCGAGTTCCTGCGCAATCTGCTCCTGGATGATGCGCGCGCCCGCCCGCAGCTTGCCCGCGGCAATGTCCGACAGGATGGCCTCGTGGACCTGTTCGACCAGGGTAGGGGCAGGCTTCAGCGCTTTCATGGGCGTATCGTAGCGGGTCACCTCAGCCGGCGGCGCTACGCCACTGACGCTCGGCTTCGTCCCAGGCGCCCAGGGGCTGCAGGTCGGGCACCCAGGCCAGGCCGGACTTGGCGTCTGAAGACGCCGCTTCGGGCGTGACGATCACATCCAGCAAGGCGGGCTGGCCTTGGGCCAGTGCGGCCATGGCGCGCGCGATGGCGCCGCGGAGCTCGCCCGCCTCTTCCACCCGCTCTCCGTGCATGCCGAAGGCACGGGCCATGGCGGCATGGTCGGCAAACTGCAGATGCGTGCCCACCACCTTGCCGTGGGTTTCCAGCTGATCACGCACCTCGATCGCCCATGAGCCGTTGTTGGCCACGACTACGAGGATGGGCACACGGTGCCGCACGGCGGTATCGATCTCCATGGCGTTGAAGCCGAAGGCGCCGTCGCCGGTGGCCACCACCACGGTGCGTTGCGGGTGCACCAGCCGCGCGGCGATGCCAAAGGCGGTGCCTACGCCGATGCAGCCCAGCGAGCCCGGATCCAGGTAGGTGGAGGCCGGCAAGCCCACGCGCGCAAAGCTCAGGAAGTCGCCGCCGTCGGCGACCACCACCGCATCCTGCGGCAGCACATCGCGCAGGGCGGCCAGCACACGGTTGGGGTGCATGCGGCCGTCCTGGCCCGCGGGCGCTTCGCGCATGCCGGTGGCCAGCTTTTCGGAGCGCTTGAGATGCTGGTCGCGTAAGCCCTGCACCCAGGTGCGATCGGTCGCGGGTGCGTGCGCTGGCGCCGCGTCCAGGATCGCCTGCAGCGCCAGCGCCGGGTTGCACAGCAAAGCGAGATCGCCCCGCCGGTTGTCGCGCAGCTCGGCCGCGCAGTCGGCGATGCGCAGAAATCGCGCGTTGCCGAACACCGCCGGCGATCCGTAGGCCAGCTGGAAGTCGAGCCGTCGCCCCACGGTGATCACCAGGTCGGCCTGGCCCATGACGGTGCCGCGCATCGCCGCCACCACGCTGGGGTGGTCGTCGCTGATCAGGCCGCGGCTTTCTCCGGTGTCCAGGTAGGCGGCGCCCAGCCGCGACATGAGTTCGCCCAGCGCGGTGCCTGCGCCCTGCGCGCCGCGCCCCGAGATGAACAGCGGCCGCCGTGCCTGCCACAGCATGTCGACCGCGGCCTGCACCTGCGCCGGGTGAGGCGGCAGGGGCGTCGCCTGACGCTGCTCGAGGTATTCGGGCAGCTGCACCGCGCGGGGCACCTCGGCGCGCAGCGTGTCCACCGGGAAGTCAAGGTATACCGGCCCGGCCTCACCGCCTTCGCCTTGCGCGCGGGCGGCGGCTTCGGCCAGCTCCTGCGGAATCAGGGCCGGGTGGCGCACGGTGCGCGCGTAGCGCGTGATGCCGCGCACCAGGTCGGTGTGCACGATGTCCTGCAAGGCGCCACGGTTGTCCTGGGCGGTGGGGGGAAGACCCGAGAGCACCAGCACCGGCGCACGCGCCACATGGGCATTGGCGATGCCGGTCATCGCATTGGTGACCCCGGGGCCGGCGGTGACCAGCGCCACACCCAGGCCCCCGGTCAGCTGCGCTTCGGCATGCGCCATGTAGACCGCGGCGCGTTCATCGCGCACATCGACGATGCGGATGCCCTCGGCGTCCAGCCGCATCCAGATCGGCATGATGTGCCCGCCGCACAGCCCATAGACGCGCTGCACGCCCCGCTGCCTGAGGAAGCGTGCAATCACGGCGGCGCCGCTCTGCTCGGTGATGGGAGGGGGTGTCATGGCGGCTCCTGGATGACTGGGCGTTGGCCGGGGAGTGGCGCGCGGCCACGATCCTTGCTATGTTATCAGAACTCTGAATTCAGAGTACATAGATATGGTGCTGCTTCAAGACCCTGCCTGCGGGCCCAACGGAGTCCTCCATGACCGACCTGCCCACCATTGCCGATGCCGTCGCCACCCACGCTCGCCTGATGCCGCGCCGGCTGGCCGTGCGCGACTCCCAGCGCAGCCTCACCTGGGCCGGGCTGCACGAGCGCGCGACGCGACTGGCCGCGGGCCTGTGCGAACTCGGCCTGAGCAAGGGTGACCGGGTGGGGGTGGTGGCCTACAACCGCATCGAGTGGATCGAGATCTATGTGGCCATGGCGCGGGCCGGCCTGGTGGTGGTGCCGCTGAACTTTCGCCTGACCGGACCCGAGATGGCCTACATCCTTGATCACGCGGAGGTCGGTGCCGTCATCGCCGGGCCGGAGTTCTGCGGCGCGGTCGACGGCATCCGGCGCGAACTGCGTGTGCCGGGCGGCCGATTCGTGGCCATTCCCGTCGCCAGTGACGCATCAGAGCCCGTCAATACGGCAGCGGGTTGGCGCTCGTACGAAGACCTGATCGCCCTGTCTGATCCGGCGTTTGCGTTCGATGCGGTCGGTGAAGCCGACATGTGCGCGCTGATGTACACCTCGGGCACCACAGGCCGGCCCAAGGGCGCCATCCGACGGCATCGCGGCAGCACCCTGATCGCCATGGCGACGGCGCTCGAGATGAACTTCACCCGCGATGACATCGCGCTGCTGGTGATGCCCTTGTGTCACGCCAACTCGCTGTACTTCGGCACCACCTTCCTGCATCTCGGAGGCACCTGCATCGTCGACGACCGGCGCAGCTTCGACCCCGAGGCGCTGCTGGCCACGCTGGCGCGCGAGCAGGTCACCTTCACATCGCTGGTGCCCACCCACTACATCATGATGCTGGCCCTGCCCGACGAGGTGAAGCGTCGCCACGATGTCAGCCGCGTGGGCAAGCTCCTGGTGTCATCGGCCCCGGCGCGCGAGGACACCAAGCTCGCCATCCTGGAGCACTTCCACAACGGCCAGCTCTACGAGCTCTATGGCTCCACCGAGGCCGGCTGGGTGACGCTGCTGCGCCCGGACGAGCAGATCCGGAAGCTGGGTTCGGTCGGGCGCGAGTGGGCCAGCAGCGGCGCGATCCGCCTGCTGGACGAGCAGCGCCGCGAGGTGCCTGACGGCGAAGTGGGTGAACTGTTTTCGCGTACCGCCTATGTGTTCGACGGCTACTGGAAGCAGCCGCACAAGACCGCCGAGGCGTTCGATGGCGCCTGGTGCTCGGTCGGCGACATGGCGAGACGCGACGCCGATGGCTATGTGTGGCTGGTGGATCGCAAGAGCAACATGATCATCACCGGCGGCGAGAATGTGTACCCGTCTGAGGTGGAAGGCGCGCTGGGCGCCCACCCCAAGGTGCGCGATGTGGCGGTGGTGGGCGTGCCGCACGACAAGTGGGGCGAGACGGTGCAGGCCGTGGTGGTGTTGCACGAGGGCCAGCAGGCCGATGCGCAGGAACTGCGCGACTGGTGTCGCCAGCGTCTGGCCGGGTTCAAGTGCCCCAGCGCGTTTGCCTTCATGGCCGACCACGAGATGCCGCGCACCGCCACCGGCAAGATCCTGCACCGTGAGTTGCGGCAGCGGCTGGCGCTCGAGCACGCCTGAGGCGTGGCAGTTCACGCGCGCGTTGCGAGCGCTCAATCCCCTCTCGGTACGGATGGCGACACTGGTCGCATCCGATGGGTTCGCCTGCGCTGCGCTGCAGACGGGCTATCAACTCGCTGCCAACCTGTATCGAAAGGATTGCCGTGAACAAGCCGCTGGTAAGTCTGATCGCTCTCGCCGCCTGCTGCCTGTCGGGCGGCGTCTCAGCCCAGGCCTACCTGGGCTTCGGCATGGGGCAGGCCCGCGTCAACATCGACTGCAGTGGCACCAACACCTGCGAGAGGACCGACACGGTTGCGAAGCTCTTCGGCGGCTACCGGTTCACGCCCAACTGGGGCCTGGAAGCGGCCTACTACGACCATGGAAAGCTGAACCAGACGGCAACCGACGCAACCCTTGGTGCGGTCAATGCCGACTGGAAGAGCAGCGGCTACGGGCTCTTCGCGGTCGCATCACTCCCGCTCGACCCCTGGTCGGTGTTTGCCCGGCTCGGTGTTGTCGACTCGAAGGTCAGGCTCGATGCGACTTCCTCGGCGGGAGGCAGCAGCAGTGCTTCGGAACGGCACACCCGTTTCGCGTGGGGCGCAGGCGCGGAATACCGCTTCGCGCCGAACTGGCTCGGCCGCCTGGATTTCGAGCAGATCAACCTGAAGTTCCAGGGCGAGAAGCGGCGTGCCGATCTGTGGACCCTCGGCCTGCTGTACCGATTCTGAGCCCCCGGTCGCGAGCCCTATCGAGCCCTGAGTCGCTGACTCTTGCGAGTCCGCTCGAAGAAGTCATCGGGTTTGCGACGCACCCAATCGAGGAACCTCGCCATCTCGGGATGCTGTCGGAGTGAGTCCACATCTCGGTACGCCCGCGCCAGTTCGGCCTCGGTGAGCAGAGCGTGAATCTGGCGGTGGCAGATGCGATGAAGCCAGGCGGTCTCCACCCCCCCGTGTGACTTGGGAACCAGGTGGTGGGCGTCGCGCTGTGACGCCGGAATGGGGCGGTCACAGAGCGGGCAGACAATGGGCTGCCCGTTAGGAACCATACCGAGAGGGGGCGCCTCTTCGGCCTTGCGTCGTTTGATGCGTCCCTGCATGGCGGTGCCAGTCTGCGTGACGCCAGCCTGGCGGCTCCCAAGCTCAATCCGGAGCCCGCACGGCCATGGTCGTCGGACCGAGCGAATCCTCGGTCCGTGTCGGGCAATCCCAGGCGCGCTTCGGTCAGGCGGCGCTGAACGTGAACCGCGTGCCCGTGGAGGACCGCAGCACCTTCTCGCCCATCACCTGCTGCGCGATCGCGATGAAGGGTTCGCCGCTGCAGTGCATGGGGATCAGCCAGTCGGGGTTGATCTCGCGCAGCGCCTCGGCGGTCTGGCGCAGGTACTCGGGCGGGTGCGGGGCGAGGTGGAAGCCGCCGAGCACCGCGTGCACCTTCTGCACGCCCGACGCTTTCTGCGCGGCCCGAACCGAGTTCACCACGCCGCGATGGCCGCAGGAGGTCATCACCACCAGGCCCTTGCCCCTGACCACGAAGGCCGTGGCCTGTTCATGGTCGAAGTCGTCAGGGATGTAGGCGGTGGCGCTGCGTTTGTCTGCAGGGATGCCCTCGGGCGCGCAGCCGATGCCGTCTTTCACGCCCACGGCCATGCGGGTGGGCGAAAGCACCCGCTCGAAGCTCTCGCGCGCGATGCGTCCGGTGGTGAAGCCATGGCCGGCCACCACGCTGGGCTTCTCGGCGTAGTTGAGCACGATGCCGGCATCGCGGATGGCCTGGCGATCGAGTGAGCCGAAGTTGCCCACGCCCGGGCCGATACCGCCCTCACGCGTGCAGAAGCATTCCTCGCCGCCCAGGTAGAAGGGCAGGGCCTTGCGCAGCCTGGCGCCGTGGGCTTGCAGGAAGCCCACCATGCCACCGAAGTGATCGTAGTGGCCGTGGGAAAGCACCAGCGCGTCGAGCTGCGCCGGATCCACGCCCAGGATGTCCAGGTTGTTGTTCAGCGTGACCGGATTGAAGCCGAAGTCGATCAGCACCTGACGCTGCTCGCTGCCCCGGTTCGACTGCAGGTGCAGCGACAGGCCCCACTCATTGAGCAGGGTGCGCGGCTGCGCGTTGGGCTTGAGCGCATTGCCCACCCGCTGCATCTGCACATCGCCGACGGTGCGCGAGGCCTCGAAGGCATGGTGGTAGGAGTCGGTCACCACCCGCACGGCCAGGCGATCCACCTCGGGGACGGCGCCTGACTGCAGGGGTTGTGCCGTGGCCAGCTGAGCCCCGGTGCCGAGCCCGCCGGCCAGCGCCCACAGCAGCGAGCCGGGCGTGGCCGAGAGCAGGCGGCGGCGGGCGCTGCTGCCCAGATAACTGCGGTCATCGGTGGACATGACGAGTTCTCCCGTAGATGGTTCAGGCGTCTGTTCGGTGGTGTGACGCCCCTCGCATTGTGCCGTTCGGCGGGCGGGGCCGGAAGCGCGTCATCTGCTCGTCCTCATGCGGAAAGCGCATCAACCGGGGATTCGCGTGAGCCAGGGCGCATCTTGCAATCCATGATCCGGAACGCAGGTCGTGTGTGCTGACGACACGGCTTCCTGCCTGGCAGCTCATCCGGTGGCTCTCGCGGCAGCCCACTCTGAAGCGCGGAGTTATGCTACCTGGCCCCGTGTCTCCGTGAGGGTCCATCCATGCACCGCCTGGCCCTTGCCGTTCTCTTCTGTGCAATCACCCCCATGGCTGCCGCCAAACAGCTCAAGGGCGATGTGTATTCGCCGCAGCCCGGAATCGTCTGCGACAAGAAAGCCCAGTTCTGCGCAGATGAGCAGGGCATTTCCCTTGCCTTCACCAAGGAGTACCTTGGCGCGAAGGCAGAAGCGGCCATGATGGGTCGCATCAAGGAAGCGGGCGGCCCGGCCAACTACGACATGACCTGGTTTGGCTTCAGCAACGGCGTGGACTGCAAGACCGCGCAAAAGGTCTGTCATGTGTCCAAGCACAGTGACAAGGTCGATGCAGCGCATACCAAGGCGCTTTTCGGACGCTGAGCACCGCGCGATCCGATGGCCATCAGTCGCCGGCACCGCCGCGTCGCCGCACGCGACGGGTCCGCCGCAAGCGCTGGGTGAGAGCCCGGTGCGGGGCGCGGCTGTCGCACTGTCACCCGCGACCAGACGAAGCGGATCCCGAAAGCGACATGGGGGCGCTTCCAGATACGCGGAACCGTTCTCGAGACGGCCTTGCCATGCGCGCCGTTTGAGGCGAATACTCGGTCGCGGACCCCATCGGCGACAGAGGTGACCGACATGCACAGACGCAATCGACCACTGGATGGCGTGGTGGTGATCGACCTCGGACAGGTCTACCAGGGCCCCTATGCCACCTACCTGATGGCCAAGGCCGGCGCCTTCGTGATCAAGGTCGAGCCCCCGGGCGGTGAACCGGTCCGGCAGCGCGAGGCGGTGAGCAAGGGGTCGGGGGTTCCCTTCGCGCTGCTCAACGGCCACAAGAAGTGCATCACGCTTGATCTGAAGTCGGAGCAGGGCAAGACCGTCCTGCGCAAGCTCGTGGCAAAGGCCGATGTGCTGCTCGAGAACTACGCACCCGGCGTGATGGACCGGCTTGGCGTGGGCTGGTCGGCGCTGCACGCGCTCAATCCGCGCCTGGTCTATGCCTCGGGTTCGGGGTACGGCCTTTCGGGCCCCGACAGCAACCAGCTCGCCATGGATGTCACCGTGCAGGCGTCATCCGGCATGATGAGCGTCACCGGCTTTCCTGATGGCCCCCCGGTGAAGGCGGGGCCGGCGGTGGTGGACTTCCTGAGCGGCATTCACCTCTACGCGGGCGTGCTCACGGCGCTGTACGAGCGCCACTTCACCGGGGAAGGGCGGCTGGTGGAGGTGGCCATGCAGGAGGTGGTCTACCCCACGCTCGCATCGAACCTCACCTTCTACTACGACCACGGTGAGGTGCCGCCGCGTACCGGCAACCAGCATGGTGGCCGCTCGGCAGCGCCCTACAATGTCTACAGCGCGCGCGACGGCCATGTCGCAATCATCGGTGTCACCGATGCGCACTGGGCCGGCCTGATCGCGGCGATGGGCCGCGCCGATCTCGCGACCGACGCCCGCTTCGCCAGCAAGGTCGCGCGCGTGCGCCACATCACCGAGACCGATGCGATCGTCTCGGCCTGGATGCGCGAACTCACGCGTGAGGAGGCCTGCCGGGCGCTCGACCGGCACGGTGTGCCGCATGCGCCGGTGCGCGATGTGGTCGAGGTCACCCATGACCGGCACCTGCACGAGCGGCAATTCCTCGAGTGGATCGATCACCCGCAGTACGGACGCGTGGCCATCGCCGACAGCCCGCTGCATCTGCATGGCGCCGACCGCCTTCCCGCGGTGGCCTCGGCCCGGCTTGGCGCCGACACCGAAGAGATCATGACCACCGTGCTGGGCGCGAGCCCGGAAGAGTTCCGGCAGTGGACTCAGGCTGGCGCCTTCGGGCCGCCGCCGCGGCGATGATCACGCTCGACTGAGATCGACCGAAAGGCAGCCCGATGACTCCTCTCCTTTTCTCGCCGATCGATCTGCGCGAGGTTCGTCTTCGCAATCGCATCGTGGTGCCGCCCCTGCACCAGTACTCGGCCCGCCAGCATCTGCCCACCGACTGGCATCTGATGCATCTCGGCCGCTTCGCGGCCGGGGGCGCGGGACTGGTGTTCGTCGAATCCACCAAGGTCGAGCGCCGCGGTCACGGCACGCTGGGTGACCTCGCGCTGTGGGATGACGCCTTCATCGCGCCCATGGCGCGGCTGGCCGGCTTCATCCGCGAGCAGGGCGCGGTGCCCGGCATCCAGCTTGGCCACACCGGGCGCAAGGCGCGCACCTCGCGGCCCTGGGAGGGCGATGGCCCGATGCCGCGCACCGACGAGAATGCCGCCGAGTGGGATGCCTGGGACATCGTCGGGCCCAGCGCGCTCGCCTATGGCGAGGGCTGGCCGGTGCCGCGCGCGCTGGCCCTCGACGAGATTCCCCAGCTCGTGAGCGCCTGGGGGCAGGCGGCGCGGCGGGCCAACGAGGCCGGCTTCGATGTGCTGGAGGTCCATGGTGCGCACGGCTACCTCATCCACCAGTTCCTGTCGCCCGAGGCGAACCAGCGCACCGATGCCTATGGCGGCTCGGACGCCAATCGCAGGCGCCTGGCGATCGAGATCGTGGAGAGCGTGCGCGAGCACTGGCCGGCGCACAAGCCGCTCTTCATGCGCCTGTCGATCGAGGACGATGCCGGCTGGGGGCCCGAGCAGAATGTCGCGCTTGCCCGCATCCTCAAGACCAAGGGTGTCGATGTCATCGACTGCACCTCGGGCGGGGTGTCCAGCCGCGTGCCCACGATGTATCGCGCGCTGCGCTACGGCTACCAGGTGCCCTTCGCGTCGCAGGTCCGGCGCGACGCCGGCATCGCCACCATGGCGGTCGGGCTGATCATCCACGGCGATCAGGCCGAGCAGATCCTGCAGGAGGGTCATGCCGACCTGGTCGCCATCGGCCGGGAGATCATGCACAACCCGAACTGGCCGATGGATGCGGCCCAGAAGATGGGCCTTGCCACCGCGTTCGATCAGGTGCCCCGGCAGTCGGGTTTCTGGCTGGAGTCCCGCGCCCGGCGCGGGTTCGGCGGTGTGCCGTCCACCTGGCAGAAGGGGATGGGCTGACCCGTCACCCTGCGCTGGCGCAGGCCCGCCGCGCTGCCTGCGCGATCGCGGCCGCATCCACGCCGAAGTACGCCCGCAGGGCGCGCCGGGTGTCGCTGCGGCCGAAGCCGTCGGTGCCCAGCGTGACATAGCGGCGACCGGCCGGCACGAAGCCGCGGATCGTGTCGGGCACGGCGCGCACATAGTCGCTGGCCGCGATCACCGGGCCGCGGCCCGCCGCGAGCAGTTGCGCGATGAACGGGCGCGGGGCCTCATCGCCCGCGAGCCAGCGAGCCTCGCAGGCCTGACCCTCGCGTGCGAGTTCGCTCCAGCTGGTCACGCTGATCACCTCGCAGGCGATGCCATCCTCGGCCAGCACCTTCGCGGCGGCGATCACCTCGTTGAGGATGGCGCCCGAGCCCATCAGGGTGACCGATCGTTCAGCGCCATCGGGGCCCCAGCGACCGAAGCGGTAGGCGCCGCGCAGCAGGTCCTCGCGTACGCCCTCGGGCAGATCGGGCTGCGCGTAGTTCTCGTTCATCACCGTGATGTAGTGGAAGACATCGCGCTGCTCGATGAGCATCTCGCGCATGCCCTGGTCGACGATCACCGCGAGCTCGCCCGCGAAGGCCGGGTCCCAGGCCCGGCAGTTCGGGATGGTGGCGGCCACCAGATGGCTGCTGCCGTCCTGGTGCTGCAGACCCTCGCCGCCAAGCGTGGTGCGCCCGGAGGTGGCGCCGATCAGGAAGCCGCGGGCGCGCTGATCGGCCGCCGCCCAGATCGCGTCGCCCACCCGCTGGAAGCCGAACATCGAGTAGTAGATGTAGAAGGGCAGCATGGCCACGCCGTGCACGCTGTAGCTGGTGGCGGCGGCGGTCCAGCTCGCGATCGCGCCGGCCTCGCTGATGCCCTCCTCGAGGATCTGGCCATCGACCGCCTCGCGGTAGGCCAGCACCGAGCCGATGTCCTCGGGTTCGTAGCTCTGACCGGCGCAGGAGTAGATGCCCACCTGGCGAAACATCGAGGCCATGCCGAAGGTGCGCGCCTCGTCGGCCACGATGGGCACGATGCGCGGGCCGAGCACCGGGTCTTTCAGCAGGTTGCCCAGCATGCGCACGAAGGCCATGGTGGTCGACATCTCACGGCCGCCCGCCGCGGTGGCGAAGGCCGCGTAGCCGGGCAGCGGCGGCACCGCCACCGGCGCGCAGTCATCGCGCCGCACCGGCAGGTAGCCGCCAAGCGCGCGGCGCCGCTCGTGCAGGTAGCGCATCTCGGGGCTGTCATCGGCGGGTCGATAGAACGACAGCCCGGTGGCCTGGGCATCGCTCAGGGGCAGGTTGAAGCGGTTGCGGTAGTCGATCAGCGCCGCTTCGTCGAGGGTCTTCTGGCTGTGCGTGGTCATCCGGCCCTGGCCGGCCGCGCCCATGCCATAGCCCTTCTTGGTGTGGGCCAGAATCACCGTGGGCTGGCCGCGATGGCTGGCTGCTGCCGCGTAGGCGGCGTGGATCTTCACCAGGTCGTGGCCGCCGCGGCGCAGCTGATCGATCTGGGCATCGGTGAGGCCCATGGCAAGCCGGCGCAGTTCGTCGTTCTGGCCGAAGAAGTGCTCGCGGTTGTAGCGGCCGTCCTTGGCCGCGAAGGTCTGCATCTGGCCATCGACGGTGTGCGAGAAGGCTCGGGTGAGCGCCTGCGCGCTGTCGCGGGCGAACAGGCCATCCCAGTCGCTGCCCCAGAGCAGCTTGATGACATGCCAGCCGGCGCCCAGGAAGAGCCGCTCGAGTTCATCGACGATGCGGCCGTTGCCGCGCACCGGGCCATCCAGACGCTGCAGGTTGCAGTTCACCACCCAGACCAGGTTGTCGAGCTTCTCGCGCGAGGCGAGGGTGAGGGCGCTCATGCTCTCGGGCTCGTCCATTTCGCCATCACCGAACACGCCCCAGACCTTGCGGCCCTGGCAGTCGAGCAGCCCGCGGTGGGTGAGGTAGTGCATGAAGCGGGCGTGGTAGATCGAGCTGATCGGACCCAGTCCCATCGAGCCGGTGGGGAACTGCCAGAAGTCCGGCATCAGCCAGGGGTGCGGATAGCTCGGCAGCCCACGGGCGCCCTGCCCGGGCGCGCTGATCTCCTGGCGGTAGTGGTGCAGATCGGCCTCGCTCAGCCGGCCCTCGAGAAAGGCGCGGGCATAGACGCCGGGCGCGCTGTGCGGCTGGAAGAACACCAGATCGCCGCGGTGATGATCGTCTCGCGCGCGAAAGAAGTGATTGAAGCCGACCTCGAACAGATCGGCCGCGCTGGCATAGCTGGCGATGTGGCCGCCGAGTTCGCCATAGGCGGCGTTGGCGCGCGCCACCATCGCCAGGGCATTCCAGCGCATCAGCGACGCCAGCCGTTCCTCGATGGCGAGGTCGCCAGGGAAGGGCGCCTGCCGCTCGGCGGGGATGCTGTTCACATAGGGCGTGGTCAGCGGCGGTGACCAGCCCACGGCCGGGCCGCGGGCCATTGCCGCGAGTTCGTCGAGGATGAAGCGCGCGCGCGCCGGGCCGTGGGCAGCGAGCAGGGACTCGAAGGCGTCACGCCACTCGGCAGTCTCGCCGGGATCGGCGTCGATCCGGGCGTCATCGCCGCGGGCCAGCCCGGCGCTGGACAGGGGGAGGTCGATGGGTTTCATGCAAGTACTGTAGATCGCAGCAAGCGAAATAGGCTCCTGATATGCTCGCCTGAGGTTAATTTGGAAGCAGAAAATAGTGTCAGGAGCTCTGATTGAAGCAGGAAATTCCAGCGTTTTCCGGTTCGCTCGATGCCATCGACCTGCGCATCCTCGATGAGCTGCAGCGCGATGGCTCGCTGACCAATGTCGAGCTCGCCCGTCGGGTGCATCTCTCGCCTTCGCCCTGCCTCACGCGGGTGCGCGCGCTCGAGGCCGCAGGCGTCATCCAGCGCTATGTGGCGCTGGTCAGCGCGAAGGCGCTCGGCCTTGGCCTGAATGTCTTCATCAACATCAGCCTGAAGGCGCAGTCGAAGTCGGCGCTCGCCGAGTTCGAGCGGCGCATCGCCGAGCATGACGAGGTCATGGAGTGCTACCTCATGACCGGCGACAGCGACTACCTCATCCGCGTGGCGGTTGCCGACATTGCCGCGCTCGAGCGCTTCATCCTCGAACAGCTCACGCCCATCCCGGGCGTGGAGAAGATCCGATCCAGCTTCGCGCTCAAGCAGGTGCGCTACCAGACCGCGCTGCCGCTGCCGCGGTCATCGCACAAGGCCCATCCGTAAGACGCCTGGCGGGTGCTCCGGCGCAAGTCCGGAGGGCGAGAGGCTGCTCAGCCCAGGGCCGACAGGAACTGCCGCAGCTCCTCGGTGCGGGGCGCATCGAAGAGCTGTGCCGCGGGGCCCATCTCATGGATGCGGCCGGCGTGCATGAAGACCACCCGGTGGGCCACCCGCCGCGCAAAGGCCATTTCGTGGGTGACCATCAGCAGCGTCATGCCCTCCTGGGCGAGCTGGGCCACCACCTTGAGCACCTCGCCCACCAGTTCGGGATCGAGCGCCGAGGTGATCTCGTCGCACAGAAGCACGGCCGGATCCATGGCCAGCGCGCGGGCGATCGCCACCCGCTGCTGCTGACCGCCCGAGAGCTGGTCGGCATGGGCATCGAAGCGGTCTGCCAGGCCCACGCGCGCCAGCAACTCACGGGCGCGGCGTTCACCATCGACCCCGCGCAGGCCCTTGACCAGGGAAGGCGCCAGCATGATGTTGCGGCCCACGCTCAGGTGCGGAAACAGGTTGAAGCTCTGGAAGATCATGCCCACGCGCTGGCGCAGCGCGCGCATGGCGGTGGCGTCGGTGGGGCGCAGCGCGGTGCCCTCCACGCTCATGCTGCCTTCCTGGAAGGGCTCCAGTCCGTTGATGCAGCGAAGCAGCGTGCTCTTGCCGGAGCCGCTGCGGCCGATGATCGCCAGCACCTCGCCGCGGCGCACGCTCAGATCGATGCCCTTGAGCACCTCGTTCTCGGCAAAGCGCTTGCGCAGCCCCCGGATCTCGATGATGGCGTCGTCATCCATGGCGCAGTCGGCTTTCGAGTTTTCGGCTGTATGCCGAGATCGGCGCGCACAGGCAGAAGTAGAGCAGCGCCACGCAGGCATAGACCGTGAACGGGCGGAAGGTGGCGTTGGTGATCATGGTGCCCGCCTTGGTGAGTTCGATGAAGCCGATCACCGAGGCCAGCGCCGTGCCCTTGACCACCTGCACCAGGAAGCCCACGGTGGGTGGCACGGCGATCCGCAAGGCTTGCGGTCCGATGACATGGCGCAGTTGCTGCGGCAGGCTCATCGCGAGGCTGGCCGAGGCCTCCCACTGGCCCTTCGGAATGGCCTCGACGCAGCCACGCCAGATCTCGACCAGAAAGGCGCTGGTGTAGAGCGTGAGCGCCAGCGCCGCCGCCGACCATGCCGAGATCTCCAGGCCCAGCAGCGCCAGCCCGAAGTAGGCGAGGAAGAGCTGGATCAGCAGCGGTGTGCCCTGGAAGAGCTCCACATACAGGCGAACGTCGCGCTCGGCGCCTGGCCAGCGGGCCAGTCTCGCCATGAGCAGGGTCAGGCCCACCGTGCCGCCACCGATGAATGCGACCAGCGACAGGGCCACCGTCCAGCGGGCTGCCAGCAGCAGGTTGCGCAGGATGTCCCAGAGGGTGAACTCGACCATGCTGGTGCCTGCCTCAGCGCCCGACGAGCAGTCGCGCGCCTGCCCAGTTGAGGGCCTGCCGCAGCGCGATGGCCAGCGCGAGGTACAGCGCGGCGGCCACGATGTAGGCCTCGAAGGCGCGGAAGTTGCGGCTCTGGATGAGGTTGGCGAAGTAGGAGAGCTCCTGCGCAGCGATCTGGCCGCACACCGCCGAACCCAGCATCACGATGATGATCTGGCTGACCAGCGCGGGCCACACCCGGGCCAGCGCCGGTGGCAGCACCACCCGTGTGAAGACCTGGGCGCGTGACAGGGCCAGGCTCAGACCCGCCTCGATCTGGCCACGCGGCGTGGCTTCGATGCCGGCCCGAACGATCTCGGCGGCATAGGCGCCGAGGTTGACGGTCATGGCGATCACCGAGGCGATTTCGGGCGAGAGCCGCAGCCCAAGGCTGGGCAGACCGAAGAAGATGAAGAAGAGCTGCACGATGAAGGGCGTGTTGCGCACCAGCTCCACATAAGCCGCCACGCCGCGCGCAAACCCCCGCGGGCCCCAGGCCCGCGCCCAGCCGCAGACCACGCCCAGGCCCAGCCCGGCGGCGGCCGATAGTGCGGTGAGCCCGGCCGTGGCGACCACGCCGCGCAGCAGCATCGGCCAGTCGACCAGCACGGCCGAGAAGTCCAGCGTGACCACGGTCTGCTCAGCAGCTCAGTGGCTCAGTGCCGGGAGGCGGCGACAACAGATGCGCCCCGACGACATCAGTTGGGCAGATCACCGGCCGGGCGGCCCAGCCATTTTTGCGCCATCCGGTCGAGTTCGCCCGCGGCCTTGGCCGCGGCGATGATCTCGTTGACGCGGGCGCGCAGCTTGTCCTCGCCCTTGGCCACGCCGATGAAGTTGGGCGAGTCCTTGATCAGCAGCTTGTACTCGGCATTGAGCTGCGGGTTGCGCTGCATCATGTTGCCGGCTACCGAGGCGCCCGTGGCGATGGTCTGCACCTGCCCCGAGACGAAGGCCGAGACGGTGGCGTTGTTGTCCTCGAAGCGCCTGATGTCAGCCGTCGGTGGCGCAAGGCGGGTGATCTCCATGTCCTCGATGGCGCCGCGTGTGACGGCCAGCGTCTTGCCGGCCAGGTCGGCGAAGGACTTCACATTGAGTGCCTTCGCGGCGAACACCGCCTGGAAGAAGGGCGAGTAGGCGGCGGTGAAGTCGATCACCTTCTCGCGCTCGGCGTTCTTGCCGAGGGTGGAGATCACCAGGTGCGCCTTGCGGGTCTGCAGGTAGGCAATGCGGTTGGCGCTGGTTACCGGCATGAGTTCCACCCGTGCGCCCAGACGGGCACCGATGAGGTTGGCCATGTCGATGTCCAGGCCCTGCGGCTTGAGGTCCGTGCCCACGAAGCCGTAGGGCGGGAAGTCGGTGGGGATGGCGATGGTGATGGCTTTCTTTGCGAGGATCTCGTCAAGCGCGGTCTGCGCGAAGGCGGCAGGTGCTGCCAGCAGGGAGGCGACGAGGCTGAGCGAGAGGACGGTGCGGCGGCGCATGACGGGGCTCCGGGTGAAGGGGACAAGCAGGCGGTGACGGAAGGACTGTAGCAAAGCAGGCCACTGATCGGCCTTCAAAAGGGCTGGCCTGAGCGTACTATCGGGGCGGCTCGACCGGTGCTTGCGGACTGGCGCTCCTTTCTGTCTGTCACGGCCCAGGGGCTCGTCGCGATGTTTTCGCGGCGTCATGCTTCTACGGAGCGTTTTCCATGCCTTGGCTCAATCGCCGACGCCTGCTGGCGCCCTCGGCCGCCTTCAGCCTGCTGCTGTGCCTTTGCGGCCGTGCCCCGGCAGCAACCTATTACTACCCCGACTACGGCGATCTTTTTACCTTCGACCCGGTCTATACCGAGGTGTCGATGGGCAATCGGGGCGGCATGATCCCCTTCCAGAACGACACCGACTTCCGGGAGTACGGCTTCAGTCATTTCCAGAGGGCCAGCGTCGGTGACAACACCCTCACCCGGCCGATCGACCTGGAATTCCGCGGCATCAACATCCCGGCCATGGCGGATGGTCATGCCGGCCTTGGCATCACCATGCGGCTGGGGTCGCTCGATCTCACCCAGGTCAACCTGACGATGAACAACGTCAGGCTGGTGTTCGGTGCCGCCGACAGCACGCTGTCGATGCGCAATTCACGCCTGATTCTGGAGCCGACCACCCACCTCAACCACGGTGTTCCCGGACACTTCACCATCAATGCGCTGGCCGGCGACAACGCCATCGAGCGTGGCGCGGGCAGCGTAATCAGCAGCCTCGCCACCATCCGGGTGTCCCCCGGGGCCAGCCTCGCCTTCCGGAATTTCAATGGCGGCGCTGATGAAATCCCGAGCCGCCACCTGTACTTTGCGGGCAAGGACACCTTCATTGATGTCAACGGCGGCCGGCTGGTGCTCGATCAGACCAAGCTGTATGTCAACAAGGGCACGGCGCGCTTCAGCAACGGCGCCGAACTGGTCACGCTCGGGTCGGAATGGGCGGGTGGGCACTTCGACAAGCTGGAGTTCTCGGGCGGCAGCCGGCTGACGATGGGCCATATTACCGAGGTGGTTTCCTACGAGATCTTCCTGCGCGACTTCAGCGGGACGATCGACGGCAACGCCCATCTCAACGCCACCCACGTGTATGCGTCTGGCATCAGCGATATCACCGGCGTGGTGCAGCCGGCGGGCCGGTTGGCCTTCAACCGGCTGAACTTCCAGGATCTGGTCGTTGCTGGCTTTGGCGGCGGCGCATCGCTGAAGATCTCGGAGATCACCGATGTGAACATCGACAGGGTCTCGCTGATGGGACGCGCGGTCCTTCGCCTGGATCACACCGCGATGTACTCCCGGAGCATCGACCTCGACGGGGGGCGGCTCGAGATCGGTGATAAGGCCCAGGTAATGTTGTATTCCCCGGATCAGAACAACGCCCGCATCCGCGGCAATCTTGCGCCGACGGCTGTGGGGGCGGAACTGGAGATCAGCACGTCGGGGTTGCTCACCATCAAGCCGGGGACGCAGCTGGTCCTCGACGACAGGGCCATGTCGACCACCAACGCCGGACAAATCATGATCGGCGGGCATCTCTCCGGAAGCGGCCCGGTCCGGGGCAACGGGGTGGTCTTGATGCAGTCGGGGGGCTTTCTCATGCCCTACCAGCGCGCCGGCTACGGCAGCATGCATTTCGACAATGCCCTGGGTTTCGCGGCTGGCGCTTCGGTGGTGCTCAATCTCGACCCGTCTGGCGCCTTGCCCACGCGGCCCATGGTCACCTATGGGGCACGACCGGTGATCTTCTACGGCGCGCCGGTCATCGAGGTGCGCGGCAAGGGCGGTCTGTCGGTGGATGCGCTTGCCGGGCGATCGATCACGGTGCTGGCAGCCGAGTCTCCGGGTGTGGCCGGCACCATCACCACCAGCGGGTACGCTCCCACCATCAGGCCGGTGGACATGCCAGCGCTGCTCAGCTACTCGGTGGGTGACACCGGTACCAACGGCCGCCCCGATGTCACGCTGTTCATGGACCGGCGGCCGATCAGCGATATCCAGCACAACCCGGCCCTCACCACCCGTAACCGTCAGGGCGCGGCCAACCTGCTGATCGCAGCGGCTGCCAGCTCGCCGGCCATCACCCAGACCCTGAACACCGTCACCAACGAGCAACTGGCCGGCGCGCCTGATCGCAAGCTCAGCGGCTATCTTGATCAGGTTCACCCCGAGCCCTATTCCTCCTTCATCACGGTCAACCTCGAGATGATCGCCAATACCCGCAACCTGGTGTTCATGCGCGCGACCGACACCGACCCGAGCGGCGAGCGCATGTGGATCGATGCGTCCGAGTCCCGCGGCAGCATCAACGGCCAGGACGGTCTGGGAAGCTTCGGCTATGGGCTTACGCACCTCACCGTGGGCAAGGATCTTGGCCGCTGGCTAGGCGGCGCCTGGGGGGGCTATCTGGCCTATGGTCAGGCCCGCCTGACCGAGCAGGATCTCGCCAACCACCAGCTTTCCGGCCAGACCTGGAGTGGCGGCGTGTACGCGCAGTGGCGTGGGCCCGGCCACGAAACCCGTGTTCAGCTGGCCTATGGTCACGGCACCCATGACTCCACACGGCAGTACAACTTTGGCGATATCCGCGAGACGCTCAAGGCAAGTTATGCCAGCCGCAATCTGCACGCGGGGTTTCGCACCAGCATCGACTGGATCGATCGCAAGGGCTATGAGCTGCGCCCGGAGATCGGCGCCTCGGTCACCGCATACCACCAGGCGGGTTTCACCGAACAGGGCAGCGCGGTGTATGGCCTTACGCTCGATGCGGCGAGTGCGTCGGCCTACATCACCCATGTGGGCGTGAACGCCCGCATGCCTCGCATTCGCCCGGATGTGCCGGTGCGGCCGGTGGGCTTCGCCCGGCTGGAGTACGACCTGGCCAGCAGCCGCCAGCACAGCGTGAATGCCGCGCTCCAGGCCAATCCCGGCAACACCCAGTCCTTCGTGGGCCAGGGCCGCGGGCCGCTCACAGTCACGCTGGGCATGGGGTTGGCCAGCGAGACACCCGGCCCCTGGCAAGTCGCGGGCGGGGTGGCCTTTGCCCGTCATACCTATGGGTCGGAATGGGGCGTGGGCTTGCGGGTGCGTTACCTCTGGTAGTTGCCGGCCTGGCGGCCCGGCGCGGGCCGCATCGCCACCGCGGCGGTCTTTCAGCAAAGCTTGCCCATGAAAAATCGATGGCCGATGCATGTGCACCTGTCCACGCTGTTCGTGGGCATCTTCGTGCTGGTGGCCGCGGTCACCGCGGTGCAGGGCTACCGATCGACGCGCCTGATGCTGGATTCTTCGGCGGCCGACCTGCTCGAGGCGGTCGACCGCGAGGCCGATCACCAGCTCGAGCGCGCGATCGAATCGGCCACCATGGCCACTGCCATCATCAGTCGCACGCCCCTGGGCGCGAGCGGTAACGCCCGCGAGCGGCGGGCCGGTCTGCCGCAGCTGCAGGCCACCCTCGATTCATCGTCCCTGCTCACCTCCCTCTACCTCGGCTACGCCAACGGCGATCTGCTGATGCTCAGGCGGCTGCACGATCAGGCCGATCAGACCCACTTCAGGGCGCCGCCCGGGTCGCGCTATCTGCTCCAGTCGATCGAGCAACGCGCCGAGGGTCCGCGCGGTCGTTTCGTCTTCCTCGACGCGGATCTGCAGTCGCTGCGCGAGGAGGATCAGCCCGGCTATGCCACCGCCTATGATCCTCGGACGCGGCGCTGGTACCGCGATGCGCTGAGTCGCGGCGGCACCGTGACCAGCGAACCCTATGTCTTCTTCACCACCCGCAAGGTGGGCATGACGGTGTCCACGCCGGTGCCTGGCGCGCCGGTGGTGGTGGGAGCCGACATTCGCCTGGAGACCCTGGGCGCGCTCTTCAAATCGGCACGCCGCACGCCCGATACGCAGATGGCGCTGGTCACGCCTGACGCTCGTCTGTTCGCCCATGAGGATCCGCATCGGCTGTATCTGCTGGCGCCTGACGCATCGGGGCAGCCGCGGATGCGCACCCTGGCCGAGTCGGGCATCCCGGTGCTGCAGGCTCTTCACGGCACGGTCAAGGCTCTTGACCCCAAGGACAGCCACACCGCCACGCTGCAGGTCGATGGCCGCGACTGGCGGGTTTCAATCACGCCGATCGAAATCACCGGCGGCATCCCGCTGCATCTGGTGCTGGCCATTCCGGATGACGAGCTGCTCGCGCAGGCCCATGCGGTGCGGGCGCGGTCGGTCTGGACCGCGCTGCTCATCGCGCTGCTGGCCATCGTGGTGGTGGTGCTGGCCTCGCGTCGCGTCTCCACGCCGCTGCGGGGTCTGGCCGCCGAGGCCGACCGTGTCCGTCACTTCGACTTTGCGGCGCCGGTGACGGTCCGGTCGTCGATCACCGAGGTGGATGATCTGGCGACCACGATGGACAGCATGAAGGGCACCGTGCGCCGGTTCCTGACCCTCACCGAGGCGGTGGCCTCGGTGGCGGATTTCGAGCAGCTGCTGCCGCTGCTGCTGTCCGAGACCATGGACGCCGCCGGCGCCCAGGCCGGGGTGCTGTATCTGGTGGATGACGCGCGTCTGATGCCGGTGGCGGCGCGCTGGGCGGGGCATGCGCAGGGTATCGACGGCATCACCGCCTTCGCATTGCCCGATGCGCAGACGCCGATGGGCATGGCCCTCGGGCAGGAGCAGCCGAGCCTTGCTCGACTCGACGCGGCCCAGCGCGAAACACTCGGATTGGCATTGGCCGATGCCGCGCTCGATCATGTCCTCGCGGTGCCTCTGCTCAACCGTGAGCGCGAGGCGGTCGGGTGCCTGTTGCTCGCGCGTGTCGAGGCCTTCGAGCCCGCCCAGGTCTCGTTCATCCGCGCGCTCTCGGGCTCGGCGGCCAGTTCGCTCGAGGCTCGCAACCTCATACGCCAGCAAAAGGCGCTGTTCGAGGCCTTCATCCGCTTGATTGCCGGCGCCATCGACGCCAAGAGCCCCTACACCGGCGGGCACTGCGAGCGAGTGCCCGAGCTCACCCGCATGCTGGCGAACGCGGCCTGCGCCCAGCGCAGCGGACCTTTTGCCGACTTTCAGCTGGATGAGGCCGGCTGGGAGGCGCTTCATGTGGCGTCCTGGCTGCATGACTGCGGCAAGATCACCACGCCCGAGTATGTGGTGGACAAGGCCACCAAGCTCGAGACCCTGCACGACCGGATCCACGAGGTGCGCATGCGCTTCGAGGTGCTCAAGCGCGATGCCGAGATCGCCTGTCTGCGCGCCATCGCGGCGGGTGAGGACCGAACGCAGGCCGAGGCCACGATGCAGACCGCGCAGCGGCAACTCGACGAGGACTTCGCCTTCGTTGCCTCGTGCAATGAAGGCGGCGAGTTCATGGATCCTGCGCGGCGCGATCGCCTTCTTGCCATCGCCGCGCGCACCTGGCAGCGCACCCTCGATGACCGGATTGGCATCTCCGAGGAGGAGAAGCGCCGCAAGGCGCGCGAGCCGGCGCCGTCGCTGCCGGTGCGCGAGCCGCTGCTGGCTGACAAGCCCGAGCACCGGATCGAGCACGAGCTGGACCTCGGGCGCGCTGTCGATCCGCGGCGCTTCGGTGTGCGCACACCGGTGCCCGCGCTGCGCTTCAACCGTGGCGAGCTCTACAACCTGGGCATTGCCCGTGGCACGCTCACTGACGAGGATCGCCACAAGATCAACGATCACATCGTGCAGACCATCGTCATGCTCTCGCAGCTGCCGTTTCCGAAGCACCTGCGTCAGGTGCCGGAATACGCTGGTGGGCACCATGAGAAGCTCGACGGTAGCGGCTACCCCCGTGGACTGACCGGCGAGCAGATGAGCCCGGTGGCCCGGATGATGGCAATTGCCGACATCTTCGAGGCTCTGACCGCGTCCGATCGTCCCTACAAGAAGCCCAAGACGCTCTCGGAGTCTCTGAAGATCATGGCCTTCATGGCCCGGGACCGGCACATCGACGCCGACCTCTACGAGCTCTTCCTGCGACGGGAGGTCTGGCGGGAGTACGCGGTGCGCTTCCTCGATCCGGCGCAGATCGACCGGGTGGATGTCGAGGGCCTCGTCCGCCTGGCGGCGAAGGCGCCGGCCTGACAGATCGGCGCGCGGTGTAGCCTTCGACCTGCGGCGTCTTGCCGCTGCAACCTGCCACGGCCTCAACATGTACACCCCCGCGCACTTTCGCGTCACCGATACCGCCGTGCTGCATCGGATCATTCGCGAGCATCCCCTGGGCATCCTGGTCACGCCGAGTGGCGCCGGGGTGGACGCCAACCACATTCCCTTCGAGTTCGATCCGTCGGCGGGTCCGGCGGGCCTGCTCACCGGGCATGTGGCGCGGGCCAATCCGGTCTGGCAGGAATGCGCCAGCGGCGCCGATGTGCTGGTGATCTTCCGCGGCAACGAGAGCTACATTTCACCGAACTGGTATCCGAGCAAGCACGAGACCCACCGCCTCGTGCCCACCTGGAACTACGAGGTGGTGCATGCGCATGGCCGGCTCACCGTGCGCGATGACGAGCGCTTCATCCGCGGGGTGGTCGCGCGCCTCACCCGCACCCACGAGGCCCAGGAGCCTCGACCCTGGAAGATGGGCGATTCACCCGCCGATTACATCGATGGCATGGTCAGGGCGATCGTGGGCATCGAGATCGCGATCACCCGTCTGGAGGGAAAGTCCAAGCTCAGCCAGAACCGCGAGGCGCGCGATGTGCAGGGGGCGGTGCAGACGCTGCGCGAACGCGGTCAGGCCGCGCTGGCGCAGGCGATGGCGGATCCGCCTCGGGGGTGATCGACGCCGCCAGGTTGCGCCCCGGGTCGGCCCGATCCTTATTCGGCCGCCCGCCCCGGGTACACCGGCTCGCCCAGGTTGAGCATCAGCCGGTTGGCCCAGGCGAAGATCGCGATTGCATGGATCAGGTCGAGCATCTCGAGGCTGCTGAGGCCGCAGGCCGCGAGCGGCGCGAGATCTGCCGGCCCCACGCGGGCGGGCTCGCGGGTGAGCGCGATGGCGGCCTGCACGATGGCCCGTTCGCGCGGCGTGGTGCCGGCGCCGGTCGGGTCCTGGAAGACCTGCGCGATCACCGCGTTTTGCTGGGTGAGCTGCTCGAAGCGCAGCGCATGCACGGCGGCGCAGTAGACGCAGCCGTTGATCCGCGAGGTGACCGTGCTGGCCAGCTCGCGCTCGGCGCGGCTCAGGCCGCCGGGCGCGTACATGATCGCGTTGAAGGCGGCCGAGCGCTGCTCGAGGATGTGGGGCTGCTGGACCAGCGTGAGGTAGTAGTCCGAGGAACTGGCGGTGGGATGACTCGCCTTGAGCACGGCGCGCTGGTGCTCGGTGGCCTGTGAGGGATCGAGCACCGGCAGCCAGGCCTTCCAGTCGAGAGGCTCGCTGGTGAAGCCGTTGATGCGCACCGGTTCGCCCGGCGCAGGCAGGGTGGCGGGGTGGACGAAGGGGGCGGCCGGCGTTGCGTCGGCGGCGCTTTGCGCCGACTGCACCTCGGTCATGGCTCCCAGGCCCGCCACCACCCGCACCTGATAGGCCACCAGCCCGATCAGCTGGGCCAGCGTGACCACCTCGGCAGTGCTCAGGCCGACCGCCGGCAGGCCGAGCAGGCGCTCGCGGCCCGCGTCCTGCGGGCGCTCGGCCAGCGTGCGGGCAAAGGCCAGCACCGCGTCGCGCCGTGCGCCCGGCACGGGGCTCGCGCCGCGGGCCAGCAGGGCCTGGAAGCGCTCGCTCAGCGGCGCGCAGGCGCTGGCCTGCGCCACCACCAGCGCCGCTTCCAGGCGCTCGGTGAGGCTCAGGCCCGGCAGCGCCGGATCGAAGACCGCCAGATGCGCGGCCTGGCTGGCATCGCGCACCCTGGCGCGCTGCTGGCGCAGCCGGTGCAGCTCGCTGCCGGTGCTTGCGCCGAGCGCATCATCGAGGAAGTCGGTGGCCTGGGATGAGGACATGGCGGGATCCGGTGGACGCGCGCTCAGGGGCGCTCGGGCAGGGCGGCCGACCACTCATCGCCGATCAGCTCGGGTTCGGAAAAGCGCACCAGCGCATCAAAGTGATGCGCCACATCGTCGGCCAGCAGGCGGCCTGCGAGGCCGCGTGCCAGGCGCTGGGCGCCGTCGCTGATCTGCGGGATGTCGCCGGTGGTGGCGCCGTGCGAGAGCACCGCCGCGAAGTTGAAGCAGTGCACCCGCTCGAGTCCCGGACAGGCGCCGGGCTCACGCGCCTGGAACTCGAACAGCGGGCCGAGGTCAGGACTGTTGGCGAGCTCCTCGTCTGCCTGATCGGGCGGCGTGGGGAAGCGGTCGCGCCAGCGGCGCACCTGCGCCGCGATCGCGGCGAACTCGGGGCGCTGCGTCCAGTCGATGCGATAGCCGGTGGCGAAGATCACCGTGTCGACGCTCACCGCGCCTGCGGGCGTGCGCAGTTCGATCGCGCCATCAGGCAGTTCACGCACCCCGGTGACCGGCGCCCCCAGCATGAAGCGCGCCTGCGGATGACGCGACACCCGCAGCACGCTCGCCTTGGGCGGGGGCACCTGCTCGCGGTTGATGTAGTGCCGGTAGCGCCACTTCCAGTCGTCGGGCAGGTCCCAGAAACCGTGGGCAGTGCCGGGATTGCCCGCGGCCTTGCTCTTGTTGATGCGTGGCAGATCGGGGCGCCGCACCAGCAGCGTCACCTGCGCGGCGCCATGCTCGAGCGCCTCGGCCGCGGCGTCCATCGCCGAGGCGCCCGCGCCGATCACCGCCACCCGCTGGCCGCGCAGGCGCTCGCCGCTCCAGGCATGGCCGGTGTGCATCCAGCGCCCGGCCGGCAGCGACTGCGCCCACGCCGGCACCCAGGGGCCGCCCAGACCATCGCGGCCGGTGGCCAGCACCACATGCCGGGCATGGATCCAGCATCCGGCATCGGCTGGCCGCCGCGGATCACCGACCCGCAGGCTGACGCCATCGGCACGGGGTTGCACATCGAGCAGGCGGCTGTGGTTCTCGACCCGCAGACCGAGCACTTCGCGGTACCACTGCAGGTAGTCGGCCCAGAGCAGGCGCGGGATCTTGCCGAGCGCCTGCCAGGCCTGCGCCCCGAAGCCGGCCACATACCAGGCGCGAAAGCTGAGCGACGGGATGCCCAGCGCCGGCCCGGTGAGTTCCTTGGGTGAGCGCAGGGTGTCCATGCGGGCGGTGGTGGCCCAGGGGCCTTCGCGGCCGCCGCCGGCCTGGTCGATCAGCCGGGTGACCAGACCGAGGTGGTGCAGCGAGGCCGTGAGCGCGAGGCCTGCCATGCCGGCACCCACCACCACCACATCGGCCACCGGCTGGCCATCGTGGGTGCTCGTTGGCACCCAGGGCTTCGCGGGCAGGCACAGGATCTCGAGATCCTCGCGCACCCGTGCCGCGAGCGCGGCAAGGCCGGCTGGATCGGGTCGCTCGGGGCTGTGCGGCGGCGCCGGCTCGGCCCTGCCGGCAGACGCCGCCGGCGCATCGCGCAGATCGCCGTCCATCTCAGTCGATGCTGATGTTGGCCGAACGGACCACCTCGGCCCACTTGGCCCGGTTGGCCTTCACGGTGGCGCGGAACTGCTCGGGCGATTCAATGCGAACGCTGTTGCCGGCGCTCTCGAGCCGGGTCCGGATCTCCGGCGTTTCGAGCACCTGGCGCAGGGCGGCGTTGATCCGCGCGATGATCTTCGGCTCGGTGCCCTTGGGCGCGAACAGGCCGAACCAGATCGAGCTGTCGAAGCCGCGGGTGCCCGGCAGTCCGCTGTCGGCGATGGTGGGCACCTCGGGAACGGCGCTCACCCGCTTGCCGGTGGTGACCCCGAGCAGGCGGACCTTCTCGGCCTTGTACTGCGCGAGCACGGTCTGCACCTGATTCATGATGCAGCAGGTCTCGCCGCGCAGGACCGAGGCCATGGCCTCGGGGCCGCCCTTGTAGGGCACATGGACCATGTCGAGGCCCACCCGCGAATTGAACTCGGCGAAGGCCATGTGGGTGCCGGTGCCGTTGCCGGTGGAGGCGAAGTTGTACTTGCCCGGGTTGGCCTTCACGGTGTCGACGAACTCCTTGAGCGTGCGCACAGGGATCACCTCGGGATTGATGGTGAGTACATTGGAGACATCAAGGATGGGCGCCACGGGCACGAAGTCAGCCTCGACATCGAAGGGCAGCTTGCGGTAGAGCGCGGCGTTGCTGCCGTGGGTGGCGGCGGTGCCGAAGACCAGGGTGTAGCCGTCGGGCCTGGCGCGGGCCACGAACTCGCTGGCGATGTTGCCGGCCGCGCCTGGCTTGTAGTCGATGATGATCGGCTGGCCCAGCGCCTTGCCGAGCGGCTCCTGGATCTGGCGCGCCACCACATCCACGCCCGAGCCTGCCGGGAAGGTCATGACCACCGTGATCGGGCGGGTCGGCCAGTCGGGCGACTGGGCGAGGGCGGGCAGGCTGGTGGCGAGCGACAGCAGGAAGGCCGGCAGCAGCCGGACGAGACGGCGCAGAAGGTGGGGCATGGCAAAGTCTCCGTTCATCGGTCGGATGTTACCGTCGAAGCTTGAGGAAAGACTCGCGGAGACGGCGTGCCGATCGCGGCCTTTGTTGGTGTGATAGCGTTTTCAGCTTGCGACGGCCCACACCAGAACGAGGATTCGCAATGCAGAGGCGAAAGACGGCAGCGCTGCAGTGGCTCGCGAACGCCTGCCTTTGCCTGATGGCTGGTGGGGCATCAGCGCAGTCGGGAAGCGCCGACCCGGCCGCGGGTTCGGGCAACCGCCTGGACGTGGCCGCACAGAGCACGCTCGAGAACGAGGTGGTACTGCCCAACTGTCAGCGAATCACGACGCGTGAGGAGACGCGGCGGGTTCATGTCGATCGCGGCGCGAACCACCCGCCGACCCTCGTGGTCGATGGCGTGCGCTGGGAACACTACCGGATCGACTGCCCGAGCTGGCAGGGCTGGGTGCGGCCTTGATCATCACTCGCCTGCTGCGCCTGATGGCGCTCGCCGTGCCCTGCCTGCTGATGGCCTGCAGTGGGGGTGGCTCCGAATCTGTCGCACCATCGAAAAGTTCGGTGGCCTGTCAGCCCCGGGTGGGTGTCTGGGCAAGCACGACTCAGGGCGAACCCGATGCCGCCTCGTCGCGTGCGCTGGCCGAGCTCGTGTCCCGCGTGCAGCAGTCTGGGGCCGATCTCGGCTACACGCTCGTGAACAAGGTGCGGGGGGCCGAGGAAGCAGGCAGCGTTCACTACTCGGTGTTCTTTTTTCTGGACACGCTCACCTACCGCCTGGTCGACAACGAGATCGGTACGGCCCTTCCCGGCGCCGCCGGGACTGCACTCGATGCCAGCAGCAGCCTGGAAACCTTCCTCAGGAAGGAAGTTCGCGCGGCAATCGATCGCCACGATCAGGTCACTTCGGGTTCCGGCGTGCCTGCAAGCCTGGCCGCCGGAGCCTGTGCGGATCTCACCTACCTGGTCAACACCCAGCAGGGCCGGGTGAACATGCGGGCGAGCATCGGCAGTCTCACCGGTTCGCTCCAGGCCGATGGCTCGAGCAGCGTTCGGGTCAGCCATGGCAAGGCCGAGGGACTGCGGATCTCGGTTCCCGCCGGCACGCCTCCCGGCGAGCACAGCATCAGCGTGCAATCGGTGTGTCGCTATGACCCCGGTCGGCCGATTGCGACGCTCACGGCCTTGCCTGTCACCGTCACGCCGGCCACGACCGCCGCGGTCTCGGTCAGCGATGATTTCTTCGGCCTCGATGGCTCGGTTCACCACCAGTTCCGGCTGACCAGCGGTTCGTACCTGCTCGGGGTGAACTCATCATCAGGAGATCAGTCTGTTTTCATGAGCGGGCAGATGATGGTCAGTCTCGGTGGCACCAGCGGCGCGGTGTTCGAGCGTGCCTCCGTCGTGGCCCACGACAACTGCTTCAGCGCCGGGTGCACGACCGTCACCATCGAGGGGACCGACTCGCAGGGGGCGGCCCGGAGCGTGGCGGTCGAGGCCGGGCCGGGGCTGCGCCTGACGGTTGATTCGGCCAATCATGGATTTGCCCGGGTCACCGGGTTGCGGCTGGTTTCGCTCGAGGCAAGCTTCTCGCGCCTGCGCGCCACCGGAACCGCAGGCTCCGGGCAGTGCAGCCTCTAGGCGCCCACCGGGGTGAGACGCGGGCGTGTCTGCCCGCTCTGCATCGATGCCGCGGGCCGCGCGCCCAGGATCAGGCCGGCGTGAAGAACGGCATCATCCGGCCTTCCGGCGCGGGTTGAAAGCGCACCACCATCGGCTGGCCGATGCGAAGCGCCTCGGGCGGCGCGTCGATGATGTTGGTCATCAGCGTGGGCCCTTCCTCGAGGGTGACATAGGCCAGGGTGTATTGCGGTTCGGCGCGGCGGGCCGTGCTGAAGGCATGCAGGGTGCCGCGGCCGCTCGCCTCGGTCCAGCGCAACCGGGCGCTGCCGCACAGCGGGCAGTGCGCCCGCGGATACCAGTGGGTGCGCCCGCAGTCCTCGCAGGTGCGCAGCATCAGGCGGCCCTGTTCGGCGCCGGCCCAGAACTCGCGGGTCTCGGGAAAGGCGGCGGCGAAGGGATCCTGCTCGAAGCCGGCGCGGGTTTGGGTGTCGGTCATGGGCTTACTCCCGCTCGAGAATGACGGTGGCGTGGGCATGGCCGGGGCCGAGGACCAGGCCGGGGCCGGCTGCCAGCGCGAGCCGGCAGTCCTTGACCTGCACCGCCGGGTGGGCCTCGCCGCGCAGCTGGCGCACGGCCTCGATGGCCTTGGTGATGCCGCCGCGGTTCATGGGGTGGTTGTTGCACAGACCGCCGCCATCGGTGTTCCAGGGCAGACGGCCCACGCCGGAGATCAGACCGCCGTCGGCCACGAAGCGGCCGCCCTCGCCCTTGGCGCAGAAGCCGAGGTCCTCGCTCTGCGCGATCACCATGATGGTGAAGTTGTCGTAGATGGAGGCGTAGTCGATGTCGGCGGGTGTGACGCCGGCCTCGGCGAAGGCCGCCGCGCCGGAGCGCTCGGCGCCGGTGCGGGTGAGGTCGAGGTAGCCGCCGTTGTTGGTGTTCAGGGTCTGGCCGCAGCCGATCACCTTGACCACCGGGCGCTTGAGGCTGCGCGCGATCTCGGGGCGGGTGAGCACCAGCGCGCCGCCGCCGTCGCTGATCACGCAGCAGTCGTGGCGGCGCAGGGGGTCGGACACGATCGGCGAGTTCATGACTTCCTCGACCGTGACCGGCTTGCGCAGCATGGCATGCGG
>NZ_CEXFHW010000027.1:0-29998 GCF_982640115.1 Quisquiliibacterium sp.
TTCCCTGGCCTTCGCGGCCTCGCCGTTGCGGGCCTTCACATGCCCGAACCCGCGAATGCTTTCCGGGATGGCGGCAATCTGTGCTGCCAGCAGACGGTTTGCCGGCGTCAGCGAACCCAGCAATTCGTCCACGGTGCGCTCATAGGCCACGATCAGGCCACGCTCCCAGCGCCGCTCGGCGGTGTGGCCAAACGGGTCGAACACCGAGCCGCGCAGCCCCCGCAGCCCGGCGAGCACCCGGAACACCGGCATCAGCCAGGGGCCGAAGGGTCGCTTGACCAGTTCACCGGCGGCATTGCGCCGCGCCAGCAGGGGCGGCGCCAGGTGAAAGCGCAGGCTGTAGTCGCCCTCGAACTGCTCGCGCAGACGCGCGAGAAACGCCGGATTGGCGTACTGCCGCGCCACCTCGTACTCGTCCTTGTAGGACATCAGCTTGAACAGGCCCCGGGCCACCGCCTCGGTCAGCGGCCAGCGGCCGCTTTCCAGTCCTTCGGCGGCAGGATCGGCCGGCAGCGCAGATTCGGCCCGGCGAACCCGCTCGACCACCGCCAGGTAGCGGCGCGCCCAGGCATCGTCCTGGTAGCCATTGAGGAAGTCCACGCGCCGGGCGATGAGTTCGTCGAGGGTCTCGGAGCGCTGGCGCGAGGGCGGCAGCGCGCGGGCGGGGGCAGCCACCTCGGCCACCCGTTGCGGATCGACGGCGGCGCGACGGCCCCACAGGAAGGCCTTGCGGTTGGCCTCGATGGCCACTTCGTTGAGCTCGATGGCGCGATCGATCGCCCGCGCCGAGACCGGGATGAGCCCCTTCTGGAAGGCGTAGCCGAGCATGAACATGTTGGCCGCGATGGCGTCACCCATCAGGCCGGTGGCCAGCCGGGTGGCATCGATGAACGACACCGCCTCCTCGCCCGCGGCGGCGGCCACCGCGGCCTCCATGCTGCCCAGCGGAAAACGCCACTCGGTGTTGCGGGTGAACTCGGCGGTGGGCGTGGCCGCCACATTGGCCACGACGCGGGTGCGGCCCGGCGCCATTCGCATGAGGGCATCCTTGCCCGCGGTGACCACGATGTCGCAGCCGATCACCGCATCGGCCGCGGCCGTGCCCACGCGCGGCGCGTGCAGCTGCGAGGGATCGAGGCCGAAGCGCACGAAGCTCATCACCGCGCCGTTCTTCTGCGCAAGGCCGGCCATGTCGAGCACCGTCACGCCGCGTCCTTCGAGATGGGCAGCCATGCCGAGGATCTGGCCGATGGTGACCACGCCGGTGCCGCCGATGCCGGTGACCATCAGCGAGTAGCTGCCGGCCAGTGACGGCAGGCAGACATCGGGCAGGCCGATCGCCACCGCATCATCGGCCACCGCGCCGGCCCGGCCGCTGCGCGGCTTGCCGCCCTCGACGGTGACGAAGCTCGGGCAGAAGCCGTTCACGCAGGAGAAGTCCTTGTTGCAGGCCGACTGGTTGATCGCCCGCTTGCGTCCGAACTCGGTCTCGACCGGCTCGATCGAGACGCAGTTGGACTTCTGGCCGCAATCGCCGCAGCCCTCGCAGACATCCTCGTTGATGAAGGCACGCCGCTGCGGATCGGGGAAGCTGCCGCGCTTGCGGCGACGACGCTTTTCGGCCGCGCAGGTCTGGTCATAGACCAGCACCGTCACGCCGTCGAGCTCACGCAGTTCGCGCTGCACGGCATCGAGGTCGGCGCGATGACGCACGCTCACCTCGCCGGGGAAGTAGCCAGCCGGGTACTTCTGCGGCTCGTCGGTGACCACCACCACCCGGCGCACCCCCTCGGCCTGCACCTGACGGACGATGGCCGCCGGCGTGAGCTGGCCGTCATGGGTCTGCCCGCCGGTCATGGCCACGGCGTCGTTGAAGAGGATCTTGTAGGTCATGCGCACGCCGCTGGCCACGGCGTGGCGGATGGCGAGCGAGCCCGAGTGGTTGTAGGTGCCGTCACCCAGGTTCTGGAAGACATGCGGGGTATCGGTGAACGGCGCCTGCCCCACCCAGGTCATCCCCTCGCCGCCCATCTGGGTGAAGGTGGCGGTGGAGCGGTCCATCCATTGCGCCATGTAGTGGCAGCCGATGCCGGCCAGGGCCCGCGACCCCTCGGGCACCCGGGTGGAGGTGTTGTGCGGGCAGCCGGAGCAGAAGTAGGGGATGCGTTCGATCGTCTCGAAGTGGCGGCCGTCGCCCTTCTCGCGGGCATCGAGGGCGGCCAGCCGACGGTCGATCGCGGACTGCACCGCGGCATCGATCACGCCGCGACGGGTCTGCTCCGGCGCCAGATGCTGCAGGCGTGCCAGCCGCGCGGCGATGAGCCGGGCGCAGAAGGCCGGCGAGAGCTCGCCATGGTCGGGCACCAGCGGCGCACCATCCTGGTCTCGCTTGCCGAGCACCGGCACCCGCTCGGCCACGCCATAGAGATGCTCCTTGAGCTGCTGCTCGATCAGCGGCCGCTTCTCCTCGATGACCAGCACTTCGGCGGCGCCGGCGCAGAACGCGGTGATGGCGGAGGGCTCGAGCGGCCAGGGCATGCCGACCTTGAACACCTTCAGGCCGATGCGCCGGGCGGTCGCATCATCGATGCCGAGATCGGCCAGGGCCTGCATGACATCGAGCCAGCTCTTGCCGGTGCTCACGATCGCGAGCCGGCAGGGCTCGCCACCAGCAGCGAGGTCATCGCGGCCGAAGCTGTTCACATCCAGCCGGTTGGCCCGCGCATAGGCGAGCGCAGCCGGCAGCTTGTGACGCATGAGCCGTTCCTCGAGCTTGAGGAAGGTGTCCTCGGGCAGGCGCAGGTGCAGCCCGCCCGGTGGCAGGTCGGGCAGCTCGGGCAGCACCGGCCGGGCACGGTCGGGGCCGACATCGACGATGCCGGCGGTCTCGATGGTGTCGGTCACCGCCTTGAGCGCCGCCCACACGCCGGCAAAGCGCGACAGAGCCAGGCCGTGGAGGCCGAGATCGATGTAGTCCTGCACGGTGGCCGGCGCGAGCACCGGAATGCCCACCGCGCTGAAGATGTGGTCGGTCTGCGCGGCCATGGTGGACGACTTGGCGCCGTGATCGTCGCCGGCCACGGCCAGCACACCGCCATGGCGCGAGGTGCCGGCCTGGTTGGCATGGCGCAGCGCGTCGCCGCTGCGATCCACCCCCGGCCCCTTGCCGTACCAGATCGCGAACACGCCGTCATGGCGCGCGCCCGGGAAGCAGTTGACCTGCTGGGTGCCCCAGATGGCCGTCGCCGCCAGGTCTTCATTGAGGCCGGGCACGAAGCGCACATGGTGGGCGTCGAGCTGGCGGCGGGCCCGCCACAGGGCCTGATCGAATCCGCCCACCGGCGAACCGCGATAGCCGGTGATGTAGCCCGCGGTGTTCAGGCCCGCGGCCAGATCGCGCTGGCGCTGCATCAGGGGCAGTCGCACCAGGGCCTGGGTGCCGGTGAGGTAGACACGCCCCTCGGTGGCGTCGTACTTGTCGTCGAGGCTGACCTGACGAAGACCGGGATCGATCGGCATGTTCATGAGGGCTTCCTTCGGGTCAGGATCGATGCGGGGTAAGGCGTGGCAAGGCTCGGTTCGCGCAGCAGATACCGGGATTCGGGCAGCCCACGATCAGCGGCTGGCGGGCAGGTCTTCCACCGGCCCGAGCGCCCGGGCACCCGATTCGAGCTCGGGCCAGGCCGCCTCGACGAGTGCGACCGGCCCCTTCACACCGAGTTCGATGTGCCGGGCGCGCCGGTCATCGCCCACCGAGGGCAGCGAGAACACCTTGACCCCGGGGAAACGGGACTCGATGGCCTCCATCAGCGGGGTGGCCGCCGACTCCGGAGTCTGGTAGAGCAGCAGCGAGCGTTCGGTCTGGGGCTGGCGGTGGTGCAGGTGCGCGAAGTGGTGGTCGAGCACCCACGCGATCATCGGCCAGGCCATCACGGGGAAGCCGGGCACGAAATAGTGCTGCTGGATGGTGAAGCCGGGAATGCGGTTGTAGGGATTGGGAATGATGGCGGCACCCACCGGGAACTCCCCCATGCGCAGCCGCTGGCGGTTCTCGGGGGTGCTCATGTCGGCGCTGCCCTTGCCGTCGCGGGCCATCTCGGCGGTGCGCTCGGCGATCAGGGCCCGTGCCTCGGGGTGCAGCGCAAGCGGCAGACCCAGGGCCGCAGCCGCGGCCTGGCGGGTATGGTCATCGGGCGTGGCGCCGATGCCGCCGCAGGAAAAGACCGTGTCCCCGGTGCCGAACGATTCCCGCAGGGCAGACACGAGGCGCTCGCGGTCATCGCCCAGATAGCGCACCCAGGCCAGACCCAGGCCTCGGGCCGAGAGCAGTTCGAGCACGCGCGGGAAGTGCTTGTCCTGCCGTTTGCCCGACAGGATCTCGTCGCCGATGATGATCAGGCCGAATGCCATGCTCAACGCTCACGCAAGGGATTGGCCGCCGGCGCGCCAGCCGTGGCAGCTTGCCCGGGCGACGCGTCCGCCGTGAGCCCGGAGGCCGCCGACACGGCGGGCGCGCTGCCCGGAGTCATGCCGGCCGACGAGCGCAGCTCACGCAAGGCCGCGAGCGAGAAGTGCCCGAAGGCCAGGGCCGAGAGCACCGGCGTCACCAGGAACAGCGGCGGCACATAGTTGAGCAGCGTGACCAGCATGCCCAGCGCGAGGTAGCCGCGACCGTGGCGGGCGATGAGCAGGTCGCGCTCGGCAGCACTGGCGTGCTCGGACAGGCTGTCGAAGCGCAGCATGCGCGCGGTGAGCCAGCTCCACCAGAACCAGGGCACCAGGAAGCCCGCGAAGGGAATCAGCCAGAAGGGCAGCGTGACCAGGTAGCCGAGCGCGAACACCGCGAGGGCGCCCAGCGCCACGCCGATGCCGCGAAGCACCGACCAGCCCCCGGCAGCCGCCACATCGGGGTAGTGGCGCCGCGAGAGATGGCGCATCACCACCGGTGTGGCTGCCACCGAGACCAGCACCATCGCGAGCACGAACATCAGCGGCGCGAGCAGCATCAACGCCACCAGCGCGCTGGCCAGGGTACCCACCCGCTGCAGACCCACCAGATTGAGCCAGCCGCTGATCATCGGCAGGCTGTCGCGGCCGTACATCAGGCTGCGCAGCCAGGCATTGAGCGGATCCCAGAGCCAGATCCAGGCCACGATCCAGAACACCAGGGTGGCCGCGAAGGGCAGCACCAGCAGGCCCATCATGCGCGGGTGGAGCTGACTGGACAGGGAGCGCCAGAAGGCGGCGAGCACGCGGCTCATGGGGAATCTCCGGACAGGATGGCGCGGCACTCAGGCCGGGCGGGCGTCGCGACGGCGCAGGGCGCTGACCATTCGGCGCAGCGCCAGCCACTGCTGCCGCCAGAAGCCGCGACCGTAATCTTCGCCCGAGAGCTGGTCGGCGATGCCGGTAGGCAGGAAGCCCGGGCGGAAATCGGCGGTGCGAAAGATGATGTCCCAGACCGGGAAGAGCACCGCGAAGTTGCAGCCGCCGGCCGGCCCCTCATGGCCCACCCCGATCGCATGATGGCGACGATGAAAACTCGGGCTGACCAGCACGCGCTCGATCGCCCCGCCCCAGCGCCAGCGCAGATTGGCATGCTGCAGGCTCTGCATCAGGCGCGAGGCGACCACCAGCGCCACGAAATGGCCGGGCCCCACGCCGATCGCCAGGGCGGCGAGCGCGAACAGGCCGTCGCGCAGCAGGGCATCGAGCAGGTGGTTGCGGTCATCGCTCCAGAAGGTCATCTGCCGCTGGCTGTGGTGCACGGCATGCAGCGCCCACCACCAGCGCCAGGCATGCTGTCCGCGGTGGATCGCGTAATCGAGCAGATCGAGCACCACCAGGTAGATCAGGAAGGCCACCAGCGGCTGGTCGGTGATGCCTGGCCAGAGCTGGTCGATGTTGGGCCGGGAGACATCGAGCAAGCGCAGCTGCGCCTCCAGCGTGTCGATCATCGGCGTGAACAGCGCGAAGGCGAGCAGCGGCAGCAGGCCGAGCCGGTGCAGCAGGGTGTAGACGATGTCGGTGCGTACGGCAGCCGGGTCATGCAGCGGCTCGGCCGGCCGGCGGCGCTCGAGAACGCCCATGACCAGCGCGAGCAGCACCACCTCGAGCACACCCACCAGGAACCACTCCACGGCATCGAAGGCCATCTCGGCCAGGTGCATGGCACCGAGCTGGTAGAGCAGCGGCTGCACCATCTGCTCGAACAGCCAGCGCTGGGCGTCGCCGAAACGGTCGATCGGCCAGTTCCAGAGCGCAGCGAGATGGTCGATGAGGCTTGCGGTGGTCATGCGGGAAGCTCGCGCAGCGTCGCGAAGCAAAGGCCACGGGCCTTCAGGCCGGTGATCAGCGGGTCGAGCATGGGCGCCCAGGGATCGCGCCGCGACCAGATGCCCAGGTGTGCGATCAGGATGTCGCCGGCGCGTATGCCGGCCAGGGCCTGGCGCAGCAGCTGGGCGTTGGGGTGGGTTTCGGAGGGCAGCTCGTCGCCCAGGAAGCCGGCGCTGGCCCAGTGCACATGCCGGTAGCCGCAGGCCTGCGCCGCCTGCATGGCTGCCGCAGGCGCCCGACCGCCCGGCGCGCGCCAGAAGGGATCGAGCCCGCGGCCGGTGAGCGCCCGCAGCCTGGCGTCGACCCGACCAAGCTCGTTGCACAGCGCCGCCCCGTCCCAGCGCTGCACGCGGCCGGCCTGCAGACCGAACTGGGGCCTGGCCAGGATGAACGCGCGATCGTCGCCTGCCGGCGCGGCACGCAGGTAGACATGATCGAAGGTATGCGAACCGAAGGCGTGGCCCTCGGCGACCCGCGCGCGCCAGTAGCCCGCCCAGGTGTCGTCGAGGGCATGGTCGCCGCGCGGCGTACGCTCGTTGGCGAGGAAGAAGGTGGCCTTCACGCCGTGACGCGCGAGCGTCTCGGCGATCAGTTCCGCCTGGCTCATGTTGCCGGTGTCGAGGGTGAGATAGACATGGCCGCGACAGGCCGGCGCCGGCGACGCGCCCGGCATGGAGGCCTGCCCGGACTGCGCCAGCGCGAGCCCCGGCAGCAGCGCCAGCGCCAGCAGGGTTCGCCGCCGGATCGGTCTCATCGCTCGGGTCGAGCGCATCGGTGGCATGCGTCGCGTCAGATCAGGGGCGCCCGGTTGTGCAGGTACACGCCGTGAGGCGAGCGCCCGACCGGTACGGTGCGGGTGACCCGGCCCGCCTCGAGATCAACGATGGCAACCTGTCGGGCAAATCGGGCGGTGACCCACATGGTGCGGCGGTCATCGAGGATCTCCATGCAGTCGGGACCGCCCGGCACGGGGATGCTCTGAACCACCTGCAGGCTGTTCATGTCGATGCGCGAGATGCTGTTGTCGACCCGGTTGGAGACATACACATGGCGGCGATCACCGGCGCCGCGGAAATTGTGGGCGCCGCGCCCGGTGCGCAGGCGGGCGACGCTGCGCCGCGCCCGCCAGTCGATGACATCGACATGGTCCTGCCCCATGACGCCAACCATCAGCAGGCGGTCATCGGGCGTGACCAGGATGCCTGCGGGCTGGCGGCCCAGGCGCAGCTTCCAGGCGACATCCTGGGTCTGCAGATCGATGGCGGCGATCTCGTCGCTGTCCTGCAGGGTGACGAAGGCCATGCGGCTGTCAGCCGAGAACCAGACATGGCTGGGCGCCCTGGGCGTGGGCACACGGCGCGCCAGCCGGATGTCGACGCCGTCGTAGTGGTACAGATCAACCCGGTCGAGGCGAAGGCAGACCGCCACGAACCAGCGGTTGTCGGGCGAGAAGCCGATCTGGTAGGGATCATCGATCTGGCGCAGCCGCCGCTGCACCTGCCCCGTGGCCGGGTCGAGGAAGTGCAGGTCGTTGCTGATGGCATTGGCCACGATGAGCGAGCGGCCATCGGGCTTGGGATACAGGTGGTGCGGCTCCTTGCCGACATCCACCCGGCCCACCTCCTGGAAGGTCTTCTGGTCGACCAGCGAGACCGAGGCATCACGGCTGTTCAGCACGATGGCCAGCGGCAGCGCGGCGGGGGTCGCGGGCACGGTGGCCGTCTGGGCGCCCGCCCCGGTAGCCACCAGCGCGGCCTGGAGCGCGAACACGCGGCGGGAGACGGAAGCGAGGGTCATGACATACCTGAAGGCTACGGGATCGCCCGCGTGGCGGCAGGCCGCAGCGGCCGATCGGGGCCCGGCCACTCCCGGCATTCTATTAGACTGCGGGCTCGGTCCAGGCCATGCTGAGCGTTCTCGAAGTCACCCTTCCGGTATTTGCCCTCGTCTTCTGCGGTTTCTTCGGCCAGCGGGGCGGGCTGCTGCCCGCCCAGGCGGTGCAGGGCCTGAACGCCTTCGTCTTCTATTTCGCCCTGCCCGCCATGCTGTTCCGGGTGGTGGCCACGCAGCCGGTCACCACGCTCACCGACTGGCGCTTCGCCCTGGGTTATGCCCTGTCCACCCTCGCGGTCTTTCTGTTCACCCGCGCCGCGGCCATGCCGCCGCGCAAGGGCCCGCCCGCCGACTCGCAGGCCCGGGCCCTGGAACGCTCGCGCGCGACCACCTTCGGGCTGAACACCGCCCACGGCAATGTCGGCTATCTCGGCGTGCCGCTGGTGGGCGAGCTCGGACGCGACCTGGTGCCCTCGATGATCCTCGCCATGATGAGCGACATCTTCCTGGTGATCACCCTCGCCATCGCGCTGCTCGAACTGGAGCGCCGGCGTCACGGCGGTGCCGACGGCCCCACCCGCTCGGTACCGGTGACCATCCTCAGCGGCCTGGTACGCAGCCCGCTGGTGATGTCGATCGCCCTGGGGCTGGCCTGGGCCGTCGCAGCACCGCCCATGCCCGGAGCCCTCGACAACTTCATCCGCCTGATGGGCGCTGCCGCCGGGCCCTGCGCGCTGTTCGCGATCGGCGCCTCGCTCGGCGATCGCCGCATCAGCATCGATCCCGCCGTCACCGGCCTGATGGTGCTCAAGCTGCTGGTGCACCCCGCGCTCACCGCCCTGCTGCTTTACGGGGTGCTCGATGTCGACCACCGCGCCGCCGCGGTCGGGGTGCTGGCGGCCAGCCTGCCCGCGGCGAGCAACACCTTCATCATTGCGCAGCGCTACCAGCTGCCCGCGCATGAGATCAGCTCGGCCATCCTGGCCGGCACCTTCGTATCGCTGATCAGCGTCTCGACCGTGATCTGGCTGCTCGGGCTGCGCGGCTGAGGGCGCGAGACGGCGCGATCGACAACCCGGGTGAATGACCGAGGGTCCGGCAGGTCGCGGCGGGTGCGCGCGGCCGCCTGCTCAGCCCGAAGCGGCGATGGCTGCCCAGACCTTCTGCAGCCGTTTCACCGACACCGGCATGGGCGTGCGCAGTTCCTGCGCGAACAGCGACACCCGCAGCTCCTCGAGCAGCCAGCGGAACTCCTCCAGACGCGGATCGGGCTGCCCCCGGCGCTGGGCCAGGGCGCGCCGCCATGGCGCCTGCAGCGCGGACAGGTCGGCCATCAGCGCGGCATCGCGAGCCGGATCGGCGCGCAGCTTGTCCAGGCGCATGGCCACGGCCCTGAGGTAGCGCGGCAGGTGCGCGAGCTGCGCCGACGGCGTGAGCGAGAGCCAGCGCGGCGGCAGCAGCGCGCTCAGCTGCTGGTTGATGTCGGCCATCGCAGCCTGATGCGGCCTGGCCTGCGGCAGCTTGCGCTGGACCGCCAGGTGCTCGTCGAGCACCGTGAGCAGGGCGCGCGCCACCTCCTGCCCGATCAGGTTCAGCCGCGGCCGGCACTGGGTCAGGCGCTGCGCGAAGGCCGTCTCGTCGGCCGGCAGCGGCTCGGTCAGGCAGGCCCGGTCGATCAGCACCCCGATCAGCTCTCGCCGCAGCTCGTCAGCGCCACCGAAGGGCGCGTAGGCCAGCTCCAGGCGCCGCGCCTCGGGCAGGTTGCGCTCGAAGAAGCGCAAGGGCTCGCGCAGCACGATCGCAAACAGCCGGTTCAGACCGCGACGGTGGGTGACGCGGGCCTCGTCGGGTGAATCGAAGACCTGCAGCTCGACCGCATCGCCGACATCCACCAGGGCCGGGTAGCCGATCAGGGTATCGCGGCCGCGGGCCAGTTCCATGATCTCGGGCAGCGTGCCGAAGGCCCACTCCCGATGGCGGATGCCCGCCTGCATGACCAGGGCGGAAGCCGTGGCCGTGGCCGCGGCACCGGCCATGCCGGGGCTCGCCGCTTCGGGGGAGGCCGCGGGCCCGGCGGCGCCTGCGGTCGCGGCGAAAGCTGCGGTCGCGCCGGATGATGTTCCTGCGGTCGACGGGGGCAGGCCTGGCGGCGCAGCCGCGACGCGCCCGGCCACCCGGCGCAGCGCCTCCTGGAAGCTGCCCTGGGCACGCTCGCCATGGCGGGCACGCAGCTCGGCGAGGTGACGCGACAGGTCGAGCACGCCACCATGGGCATCGACCAGCCGGAAATTCATGAACAGGTGCGCCGGCACCGTCTCGAGCTTGAAGTCGCCGGCGCTCACGGCGAGCTGGCGGGTCTGGCGCAGATCATCGATCAGCGCGTTCACCAGCGGCTGCGTGGCCTTCGACTGCCCGGTCTCGGGGTCGGTCCAGCGGGCGAGAAAGCCGTCGACCCACTCCGGCAGCGGCACCAGATGCCGACGCAGCTTCTGCGGCAGCGACTTCACCAGCGCCCCCACCTTGTCGGCGAGCATGCCCGGCACCAGCCACTCGCAGCGCACCGCATCGACCTGGTTCAGCGCGAACAGCGGCACGGTGAGCGTGGCGCCATCGTCGGCCGCGCCAGGATCGAAGCGGTAGTCGAGGTCGAAGCCCAGACCACGCAGGGTGATCCGGCGCGGGAAGGCCTCGCTGCCCACGCCCGCCGCATCCTTGCGCATGAGCTCCTCGCGCGAGAGCTCGAGCAGCCCGGGGCTGCCCGGCGCCGCCTCGCGATACCAGCGCTCCAGCAGCGCGGCGGAATGCACCCCCTCGGGCACCCGGGCCTCGAACCAGTCACGCAACCAGGCCTCGTCCACCAGCAGGTCGGGGCGGCGGATCTGCTGCTCGAGCTTGCGGATCTCGTTGATCAGGCGCCGGTTGTGGCGGAAGAAGGGCAGCTCGCTGTCCCAGTCCATGGCCACCAGGGCCTCGCGGATCAGCAGCTCGCGGGCCAGCAGCGGGTCACGCGGGCCGTAGTGCACCCGCCGCTGCGACCAGATGGTCAGGCCGTAGAGCACCCCGCGCTCGAAAGCCACCACCTGCCCTGCCTTGCGCTCCCAGTGCGGCTCGCTGAAGGATCGCCGGATGAGATGGCCGGCGGCGCGCTCGATCCAGGCCGGCTCGATGCGCGCCACGGTGCGGGCGTACAGGCGAGCGGTGTCGACGAGCTCGGCGGCCATCAGCCAGCGCGGCGGCTTGCGGGCCAGCGCCGAGCCGGGATGGATCGCGAAGCGGGTCTCGTGGGTGCCCTGGTAGTGCGGCTCGTCGGGCGGGCGGGTGCCGAGGTTGCCGAGCATGCCGGTGAGCAGCGCCTGATGCAGCTGCTCGTGGGTGGCCGGGCTGGTGTTCACCCGCCAGCGCATCTCGGCCACCGCGTCGGCGAGCTGGCCGTGCACATCAGACCACTCCCGCAGCTTGCGCGGCGAGAGGAACTCCCGCTCCAGGCGGGTCTGCAGGCGGCGGTTGCTGGAGCTCTCGGCCTGCGCCTGACGCCAGTAGTCCCAGAGCCTGACGATGGCGGTGAAGTCGGAGTGCTCGTCGGCGAAGCGCTTGTGCTGCTGGTCGGCCGCCTGCTGGGCATCCATGGGCCGCTCGCGCGGGTCCTGCGACGACAGCGAGGCCGCGATCACCAGCATCTCGCGCAGGCACTGGCCGTCGCGCGCGGCCAGCAGCATGCGGCCGATGTGCGGATCGACCGGCAGCCGCGCCAGCTGCCGACCGGTCTCGGTGAGCTGGTTGCGCTCGTCGAGCGCGTCGAGCTCGCGCAGCAGGGCATAGCCATCGGCGATCGCCTTGCGCGGCGGCGGATCGATGAACGGGAAAGCCTCGATCTCGGCCAGCCGCAGCGCCTTCATGCGCAGGATCACCGCCGCCAGCGACGAGCGCAGCACCTCGGGGTCGGTGAAGCGCGGCCGAGCGGCGAAATCGGCCTCGCCGTACAGGCGCAGGCAGACCCCGTCGGCCACACGGCCGCAACGGCCGGCACGCTGGTTGGCCGCGGCCTGGGAGATCGGCTCGATCTGCAGCTGCTCCACCTTGCTGCGATAGCGGTAGCGCTTGACCCGCGCCGTGCCGGTGTCGATCACATAGCGGATGCCCGGCACGGTGAGCGAGGTCTCGGCCACATTCGTGGCCAGCACGATCCGCCGCCCGCCCGAGCCGGAAAACACCCGCTGCTGATCGGCCGCCGAAAGGCGCGAGAACAGCGGCAGCACTTCCACCGGCCCGCGCCCGAGCGGCCCGCCACGCCCGCCCGCCGTGGCACGGGCCTGGGCGCGGCGCAGGTGCTCGGCGGCATCGCGGATCTCGCGCTCGCCGGGCAGGAACACCAGCACATCGCCCGGGCGCTCGCGCCAGAGCTCCTCGACCGCCTCCTCGATGCGCGAGGGCAGGTCGTCCTCGTCGTCGTCGTCGCGGGCAGCCTCGTCGAACTCCCGGTAGCGGATCTCCACCGGGTAGAGCCGGCCGGAAACCTCGATCACCGGCGCCGGGCGGCCGCCCAGGGTGAAGTGACGCGCAAAGCGCTCGGCGTCGATGGTGGCCGAGGTGACCACCAGCTTGAGATCGTCGCGCCGCGGCCCCTCGAGCAGCTGGCGCAGGTAGCCGAGCAGGAAGTCGATGTTCAGACTGCGCTCGTGGGCCTCGTCGATGATCAGCGTGTCGTAGGCGCGCAGCCGCGGATCGGCCTGGCTCTCGGCCAGCAGGATGCCGTCGGTCATCAGCTTGATGCAGGCGCCACGACTGAAGGTCTCGCTGAAGCGGATCTTGTGACCGACATGCGTGCCCAGCGGGGAACCGAGTTCCTCGGCGATGCGCCGCGCCACCGTGGTGGCGGCCAGACGGCGCGGCTGGGTGTGGCCGATCAGGCCACGGCGGCCGCGCCCGGCGAGAGCCGCCGCGATCTTGGGCAGCTGGGTGGTCTTGCCCGAGCCGGTCTCGCCGCAGACGATCACCACCGGATGGGCCATGATCGCCTGCGCGATCTCGTCGCGACGCGCGCTGACCGGCAGCGCCTCGGGAAACTCGAAAGCCGGCAGCGGCCGCAGGTCAGGGGTCACCGCGAAATTATAATGACCCGATGACCGCCTCCTCCGCCCCGCCCGATCCGCAGCAGTTCGTCGACTGGCTGCGCCGCGTCGCGCCCTATATCCACGCCTTCCGGGGCAAGACACTGGTCGTGGCCTTCCCCGGCGAGCTGGTGCAGGCCGGGCGCCTGCCGGCGCTCGCGCAGGACATCGGCCTGCTCAGTGCCATGGGCATGCGTCTGGTGGTGGTCTTCGGCTCGCGCCCGCAGATCAACGAGCAGCTGCGTCTGCGAGGCGAATCCCCGCGCTACGCCAACGGCCAGCGCATCACCGACCCGGTGGCCATGGAATGCGCCAAGGAGGCCTCCGGCGAGATCCGACTCGACATCGAGGCGGCCTTCTCGCTGGGCCTGCCCAACACGCCCATGGCCCACTCCTCGGTGCGGGTGGTCTCGGGCAATCTGGTGGGGGCCAGTCCGCTGGGCATCGTCGAGGGCGTGGACTTCGGCCACACCGGCGTGGCCCGGCGCATCGAGGCCGAGACCATCAAGTTCGCGCTCAACAGCGGCGCCATCGTGCTGCTCTCGAACATCGGCTTTTCGGCCACCGGCGAGGCCTTCAACCTGAGCATGGAAGATGTCGCGGCCACCACCGCCATCGCGCTCGATGCCGACAAGCTGGTCTTCGTGACCGAGACCCCTGGGGTGCTCGGGCCCGACGGCGCCGTCATCGGCGAGGTCTCGGAGGCCGACGCCCAGGCGCTGCTGCGCGAGGGCGATCTGCCCGCGCCCACCGCGCGCTACCTGCGCCATGCGCTGCGGGCCTGCGAGGGCGGCGTGGCTCGTGCGCACATCATTCCGTTCGCCATGGACGGCAGCATGCTGCTGGAGCTCTTCCAGCATGACGGCGTGGGCACCATGGTGGTCGAAGAAACCCTCGAGGCGCTGCGTGAGGCCACCGTCGACGATGTCGGCGGGCTGGTTGCGCTCATCCGCCCGCTCGAGGAAGACGGCACCCTGGTGCGGCGCGACCGGGCCCGCATCGAGCGCGAGGTGAGCAACTTCACGGTCATCGAGCACGACGGCGTGATCTTCGGCTGCGCCGCGCTCTATCCGTATCCCGAAGATGCCATCGGCGAGATGGCCTGTCTGGCGGTCAATCCGCAGGTTCAGGGCAAGGGCGACGGCGAGCGGCTGCTCAAGCGCATCGAGCAGCGCGCCCGCGCCGCCGGCCTGCGCCGGCTGTTCGTGCTCACCACCCGCACCATGCACTGGTTCCAGAAGCGCGGCTTCGTGCAGGCCGATGTCGAACAGCTGCCGCGCGAGCGGCGCCACCTCTACAACTGGCAGCGCAAGTCTCAGGTGCTGATCAAGACGCTCTGACCGGCGAGGGCCGCGCAGCGTCGTGGGCCCGCGCCTAGCGGCAGACGGTGCCGGCCAGCGCGGCTGGCATCGGCTCGGCACCGGGAATCATGAAGTTCGCAGCTACAAGAACGCTTCTGGCAGCGGCATCGCTCAGGCAGGACCAGGCCGAGGCGCCCGCCCCGCCCAGGGGCCTGAGCAGCAGGTAATAGCTGTTGATGCCCGCCGGATCGACCGTCGTGGCGTACTTCACCACCACCATGGTGTCAGCCCGGTAAACCGCCTCCACCTGCTTGCTGGGCCAGGCCGTCACCAGCTCGGGCGCGTTCGGCGGCGGAACATCCATCGACATCTGCATATCCGGGCCGTTCATGAGATTGGGAGGCCTGGACGCCCTGGGCTTGGCCTTGCTGAGCTCGTAATACTCGGTGGCTGCCGCCTTGGCAGGCATCGCCAGCTCCAGCCCCTGGCTGATGTACACGCGGCGCGTGTAGGACGCATAGGTGGGCATGGTGATGGCGGCCAGGATGCCCACCACGGCCAACCCTGCCATGACGGACACCAGCGACAAACCATGCTGGCGGCGGGGAGCGATCATCGTGGGGGCAGCGCGCATCAGCCGTTCCGGCATACCGAGCCAGCCAGCGAGGCGGGCATGCCTATCCCGTAGGGCATCTGGTAGTTGGCCTCGATCAGCGCCGCGTCGGCGGCATTCCCGCTCAGGCAGGACCACACCGTCTTGTTGCCGCTGGTGCCGGGCTTGAGCACCAGATAGTAGTTGGTCTGGCCCTGCGGATCGACCCGGGTGGAATAGACCACCACCACCATGGCCCCAGCCACACGCACCGACTGCACCCCCTTGCCGGTCCATGTCCCCACTTCTTCGGGAAGGTTGTACTGGATGATCTGCTCCTGTCCGAGGTCGATGATCTGCGGCGGCGGGTTCGGCTTGCCCTTGTTGAGCTCGTAGTATTCGGTGGCCGCCACCTTGGCCGGCATGGCCAGTTCCAGACCGTCGCTGAGGTAGACGCGACGGGTGTAATTGGCATAGGTGGGCACGGTGATGGCGGCGAGGATGCCGGCCACCGCGAGGCCGGCCAGCACCGACACCACCGAGAGCCCGCGCTGGCGTCGCGAGATTGAGGGCACCTCAGGCATCCGATGCGAGCCAGGCATTGCGCCCTCCTCTCTTGACGACATACATCCGGCTGTCGGCGACCGCGACCAGCGCATCGGCATCACCGCCGTCCTGCGGAAACACCGCCACGCCCAGGCTGCCCGAGATCCTCACCTCATGGCCCTGCAGCAGGAACGGCCGGGCGAGTTCGCTGCAGATGCGCGAGGCCACGATGCCGGCGTCATCGGGCCCGGCCAGCTCGTCGAGCAGCACCACGAACTCGTCACCGCCCCGTCGGGCGAGCAGATCGGTGTCCCGCAGCAGGGCCTGCATCCGCTGTGTCGCCTCCACCAGCAGCAGGTCGCCTACCTCGTGGCCGAAGCGGTCGTTGGCCTGCTTGAAGTGGTCCAGGTCGATGTAGATCAGGCCGAAACAGCGCTCATGACGCGCCGAACGGCTGAGCGCCGCGGCGAGCCGCTCATGGAACAGCGCCCGGTTGGCCACGCGGGTCAGGGCATCGTGCGTGGCCAGGAACAGATAGCGCTGATTGCTCGCCTCGAGCTCGGCACTGAGACGGCGCAGCCGCAATGCGCCCAGGCGGGACAGGGTGGCCAGCACGACGCTCAAGCCGAACAACCCGCAGACCAGCAGGATGGCAACCAGCTCACCCGACAACGGGGAGAGGTGCGTGTAGGCCCGGGGAAAACCCTCGAAGACCAGGAGCCATTCCTGGCCATCGATCGACAACGGCGCCGTCGTCTTCAGCGGCGCGCGATCCCCGCGCAGTGCCAGCCCGCCGGGGTGGCTGTCGAAGATCGTGGTCTGAGCCGCGCCGCCTTCGCCGGTCTGCACCCGCAAGCGCAGGTTCGGCGGCAAGGTGCCCAGGGTGGCCGAGATGAGGTCAGCGGTGTCGAACAGCGCGAACACCCAGCCGAAGGGGGCACCACGGTCCGGTCCGCTGCCCGGGTCGAACACCGCCTGCAGCATCAGCACATGCGAGCGATCGGCCGCACCATGGCGCAACATGACCGGCGCACTGAGCCGGGTGGACCCCCGTTCGGCGCTGATGCGCATCGCCTCCCGCAAGACCGGCAGGGCGGCCAGGTCGGTGCCGATCAGCGCGAGATTGGCCGGGGTCTCGGGCGCGAGCCGCGCTACCGGCGCGAGCGGCCCCTCGGCCGACACGGCCTGCAACTGATAATCGGGATAGCCGTTGCGCTGCATGCGCCCGACATGGCGCTCCTGATGCTCGCGGACCACGAACGGCATGACCCCGAGCCCGCGCACGCCGGGGAAATCCGTCTGCAGCATCAGATGGGCCACATGACGCCACCACTCTTCGCGGCTGAGCACGCCTTGCACCGTCCACAATGATCGGGTGCCGCGCAGGATCTGCCGGTAAGCGGTCATCCGTTCCTGCAGCCGCATCGCAAGCTCGCGAGACTCGACCGAGAAATCGGCGGCCAGGTCATGCGCCTGCTGGGCCTGGCGCGCCTGCCAGACCGACACCCCGACGAAGATCGAGAGCCCGACCGCCAGCAGCGCGGGCAGCCAGGCCTTGAGATCGCCCTGCCCGGACAGCCAATGCCCAAGGCGACCAACGCCCCGTTGCCACACGGCCCGAATGCCACCGACCGACGGGGTCGATGGCAAGGGCGCGGCAAGCGGGAGGTCGGGGCGCAGGTCCACGGGCGGAGTCGGATAAGACCCTGCATTGTCCGGGCCCGCCCTGTCAGCCCCGACCGCCCGAAAACCGGCGGCAGGCAGCGGCTGACCAACGGCAACCCGCTCGTGCGCGGGGTGACGGTTTTCGGTTCGAGCGCAAACCGGCGACAATGCGCCCCTCCGATCCGCTCAGGAAGCCCGATGACCCGAACCGTCACCTGCGTGAAGCTGCAGAAGGAAGCCGAAGGCCTCGACTACCCGCCCTACCCCGGCGAGCTCGGCAAGCGCCTCTGGGAAAGCGTCTCGAAGGAGGCGTGGCAGGCCTGGCTGAAGCACCAGACCATGCTGGTGAACGAGAACCGGCTCAACCTCGCCGATGTGCGTGCCCGCAAGTACCTGGCTGCGCAGATGGAAAAGTACTTCTTCGGCGACGGGGCCGACCGACCGGCCGGGTTCGTGCCCCCGGCCTGAGCCGCATGGGTCAGGCGTAGCGCTGCACGCCGTCCTGTCCGGCCACCAGCACCACGGTGGCCGGCGTGATCGCGAACAGGCCTACGCTGACCACCCCGGGCCAGAGCCCGATGCGGGCCTCGAGCCCTTCAGGGTCATCGATCCGCAGGCCGGACACATCCAGGATGTGATTGCCGTTGTCGGTGACGAAGCCGGCGCGCAGCACCGGCTGGCCTCCGAGCGCGCGCAGACGGGAGGCCACGAGGGCACCCGCCATCGGGATGACCTCGACCGGCAGCGGAAACCGACCCAGGCGCGCCACACGCTTGGAGGCATCGACGATGCACACGAACCGCTCGAAGGCCGAAGCCACGATCTTCTCGCGGGTGAGCGCGCCGCCTCCGCCCTTGATCATGCGGCGGGCGTCATCGATCTCGTCAGCGCCATCGACATAGACCGGCAGGGGCAGCCCGCGCGCGAGGGCTTCATCGATCTCGAGCACCGGGATGCCGAGCCGCCGCAGCCGGGTGGTGCTGCGCTCGGAGCTGGAGATGGCGCCGGCATGGCGCCCGACCTGCTCGGCCAGCGCGTCGATGAAGCAGTCGACGGTGGAGCCGGTGCCCACGCCGACCACGCAGCCCGGCACCAGCTCGTCGAGCGCAGCCCGGGCCACGGCCCGCTTGAGTTCATCCTGATTCATCGCCCGATTCTATCGCGGCAAGGCCGCGCGGCCGCAGGCTCAGAGATAGTCGAACAACGACATCTTCGAGATCTGCGCGTAGGTGCGCATGGCTGCCGACAACGCGGTCTGGTTGTTCTGGAACTCGGAGATCGCCTTGGCGTAATCGACATCGACCAGCTTGGAGAGCTGTGACGAGAGTTGCAGCGAGCCATCCGCCGACAGCTTGTCGCGTGCCTCGAGGGCGCGAAGCCCCTCGCCGACCTCGGTGCGCTTGGTGGATACCCGATCCATCGCGACGTCGAGACCGCTGATGGCATCACGCACGGTGGCGCTCACGGCCACGCCGGTGCTGGCAGGGTCATCGAGCACCGCGATGGTCCGGTCGATCAGATCGAAGATGCTCTGGGTGCCGGCGCCGTTGGGCAGATCCATGAAGGTCTGCCGGCCATCGAGCACCGTGGGGGAAGTCGCGTCGAGCCCCACCTCCTGCTCCCCGGGCTGGGCCAGATAGGTGACCGAAGCCCCGTCCGCGAACGGTGCCGTCTGGCTTCCCTGGCCGCCGAAGAGAAAGCCCCCCGCACCGTCGGGCCGATTGGCCAGCGCGAGGAGTTCCTCACGATAGCCGCGCAATTGCGTGGCGATCTGATGCCGGTCGGATGCGGAATAGCCGCCGTTGCCCGCCTGGACAACCCCCTCGCGAACCAGCTGGAGCACATCGCCGACGCTGCTCAGGGCGCCGTCGGCAATCTGCAACTGGGCGGTGGCGAAGTCATTCATGCGCTGCTGCAGCTCGATTCGACGCTGCGCCGAACGCGTGCGCTCCGCGGCCGCGGCGGCCACCGGGTCGTCACCCGCCGCCAGCAGCTTCTTGCCGGTGGAGAGCTCCTCCTGGTTGCGCACGAGCTTGGCCTGTCGCTCGGTCATCGAGTCGATGGCGTTCTGGTAGGCATGGGCGGTGGCGATTCGCACGATGGCGCTCCGGGATCAGTCGCTCAGGCAGGCCACTCAGCGAGCCGCCTGCAGCAGGGTGTCGAACACGTTCTGCGCCGCCGAGATGATCTTGGCAGCAGCCTGATAGGCCTGCTGGAACTGCAGCAGCCGGGCGGCTTCCTCGTCGAGGTTGACACCCGAGACCTCGGCACGCGCCGACTCGGCATCCGCAAGGCTGCGCACCGACAGGATCTCGGCAGCCCGGTTGGACTGCGACCGGGCACCGATGTCGGCGATCAGGTCGGCGAAGGCGTCGCCGGGACGCTGGCCTCCCACGACGAAGCGGTCACCAAGCGCGACCATCTCGCGGGCATTGCGGTTGTCGATCGCCGGGTTGGCGGTGGCCGTCACGCTGAAGCTGTCACCGCTCGCCGGGGTGCCCTGCAGGGTCATGCGCCAGCCGTTGTACTGCAGCGTCATGCCCGGCGTGTACGCCACGCCCGTGGGATTGCCGGTGCCGGTGCCGGTGACATTGAAGGTGGTCGCGCTGGTGAACTGAATGGTGACCGGCGAGGTGAGATTCGGGTCATTGGCATCGACGCCGAAGGCCGACACGCGGGTATCGCCGGTGTTGGTCTGGCTGCGCAGCGGCGTGGCGGCCAGGCCGGTGGCAAGGCTGCCCGGAGATGCGAGCACCATCGAGAAGCCCGTGGTGTACTCCGAGCCCGCGCGCAGCAGAAAGCGGTCGCCGGCCGCGGCCGTGCCGCTGTCCAGGCTGATGCTCAGACCGTCGAGTGTGGCCGGAAAGCCCGCCAGCGTCTGGCTGCTGCCATCCGACAGACGGGTGCTGGTCCAGGCGCTGCCGTTGAAACGCAATTCATAGTCGCTGGCCGCGATCACGGTGGCATCACTCACCGAAGCCGAAAAAGCCGCGCTGCCGGTGTTGCCCTCGGCGACCACGACCACCGGGCTGCCGAAGGCGAACATCGGCGAGCCCACGAGGCCATTGGCATCGCGTCCCAGGGACTGCTGCGCGTTGTAGGCCGAGGCAATGGCCGCAGCCAGTTGCCCGAGCCTGCCGGAAACCGCCGCCAGGTCTTCGTCGCGAAAACGCAGCGCGCCGGCGATCTCGCCCCCGCCCATGGTTTCGCCGTCCACCGGGATCGGGTTGCTGGAGGTGTCGAGTGTGACCACCAGTTTGCGCGGATCGAGGGAATCGGCTCGCGCGGTGAAGCTCGCCGCTGCGCCTCCGACCACCAGACTCTGACCCGAGGCCCCGTACAGATTGACGGTGCCGTCACCGTTGATGAAAGCGCTGGCCTTCATCTGCTTGTTCACCGTCTCGATCAGCCGATCGCGGGCATCGAGCATGTCGTTGGGCGGCTGGCCGCTGGCAGCGTTGCGTGCGATCTGGTTGTTGAGGTCGGCGAGCTGGCGCAGCGCGTCGTTGACCTTGCTCACGCCCTGGCGAACCCGCAGGTCGGCCTGTCCACGCAACTCCTCGATCTGCGAGCGCGCGCTGTCGAAGCGCTCAGCCAGGGTCCGTGCCCGGCTCAGCACGACGGTTCGTGATGGCGTATCGCCAGGCCGGTTCACCGCATCGGCCAACGCCGAACGCAGATCGTCGATGCCGGCACCGATGCCGTTGTCGGTGTCGGTGAAGATCTTGTCCAGCCGCTCGAGATGGGTCTGACGCACCGAATCGGCGCCAGCGGCAGCGGTCGCCGAAGCCACCTCACCCGCAACATACTGGTCGTAACGGCGGGTGACCGTCTCCACCGAGGCACCGCGGCCGATGAAGCCGCCGCCGGTGAAGGTGCCCGGCATCGTGGCGAGCACAGCCTCCTGACGGCTGTAGCCCGGGGTGTTCACATTGGAGATGTTGTGGCTGGCGGTGCGCATCTGCGCATACGCCGCCATCATCGCCGAGGTGCCTACGCCAAAGAGTCCGGACATGGTGGTTTCCTGGTGCGCGCGTCGGTCAGGTCACCAGGCGCTGCAGGGTCAGCGTCTTCTGGATCGTCTTCTCGAGCTTGGCCCCGTAGGCCGGATCGGTGGCGTAGCCGGCGCGCTGCATGTTGGCCGCGAAGGCCTGCACGCTGCCACCCGACTGGATCACCCGGCTGTAGCGCGGGCTGCTGGCCATCATCGAGGCCCAGTCCTGGAAGGCTTCGCCATAGGAGCCATAGGCGCGGAAGCGCTCGACCCGTCGCGTGGGCTGGCCACCGACATACTCGGTGGTGCTGGCGGCAGCCGATCCGCCCTGCCAGCCGCCCGTGGCCTTGACCCCGAAGAGGTTGAAGCTCGGGCTGCCATCGGTGTTGCGGATTTCGTGGCGGCCCCAGCCGGACTCCAGTGCCGCCTGACCGACGATGAACGCCGCGGGCACGCCGGTCTTCTGCTCGGCCAGCAGCGCATGGGGCCAGACCTTGCGCACGAAATCGGCCTGCGGTCCGCTGAGTTGCGACAGATCAGGCTGCGCCGGCGAGCGTGGCGCAGCCGCCTGATCGGTCCAGCGCGCGGCGGCGGCAGCGGCCGCGGCCGCGGCGCCGGGCGCGGCAGCCGGCGTCACCGAGCGGGTCTGGGCCAGGACGCTGGTGGGGATGGCCGGGCCTGCGGGGGATTCGCCCCCGGTTGCGGCAAACGCCGCAAGCGCCTGGCGGATGACTGTCTGCGCCGGCAGCCCTGCCGCCGGCCGCGCACCGGCCGGGGTGACCGGCAGCGTGCCGCGCGCCGAGGCGGTCGCGGGTTCGACCCCGGTGGGCGCGGCCGCGTTCGCAGCACCGGCAGCCTGCGCTGCCGGATCGGTCGATCGGGCGCCCGTGGCCGTGCCCGCGGCCTCACCCATCTGGCGGGTGAGCTGACGCGCGATCACATCGGCCAGGCCACCCGGCCGGCCCGACAGCGACTGCGCGAGCTGCTGGTCGAACATGTCCGAGTAGGTGCCCTGGGCGTTGCTGTCCCACATGCCGCTCTTGGGCGTGGCATCGCGCATCGCCTTGAGCATCTGGCGCATGAACAGCGACTCGACCTGCCCCGCAGCCGCACGCGTGGCCGCGCGCGGGTCGCCCGAGGCCTGACGGCGCAGAGCGTCCAGCGACCGGGAGTCGGTGGCGAGCAGCGGGGACGAAGGTTCCATGTCGCGCCCTTCCTCAGATGATCTCGAGCTCGGCCTTGAGGCTGCCCGCGGCCTTCAGCGCCTGCAGGATGGCGATCAGGTCACCGGCGGTCGCCCCGAGCGTGTTGAGGGCCTTGACCACGTCGGTGAGCCTGGCGGCGGCATCGATCTGCATCACGTTGCCGCCGTCCTGCCGGATCTGGATGTCGGCCTTCTCGGCGACCACGGTCTGCCCCTGCGAAAAGGCACCGGGCTGGGAAATCACCGGCGTGGACGAGATGGTGACGCTGAGGTTGCCGTGCGCTACCGCGCTGGGGGCCAGCGTGACCGTCTGGTTCATCACCACCGAGCCGGTGCGGGCGTTGACCACCACCTTCGGCGAGGGCAGTGCCTGCGCCACCTCGACATTCTCGAGCTGGGCGAGGAAGGGCACGCGGCGCTCGGCCTCGGCCGGCATGCGCACCTGGATCACCCGGGCATCGATCGCCTGGGCAAGCGCCGCGCCCGAGCCCAGGGTCTGGTTGATCGCATCGGCCACCTTGCCGGCCAGCGTGAAGTCGGTCTGGAGCAGTTCCAGGCGGATGGTCTCGCCAGCGAGCGCGGGTGTGGCCACCGCCCGCTCCACGGTTGCGCCGGCCGGCACCCGGCCTGCGCTCAGGTGGTTGATCTGCACGCGGCTGCCGCCGGCGGATGCGCCGGCGCCACCCACCAGCACATTGCCCTGGGCGATCGCGTAGACCTGGTTGTCGGCGCCACGCAGCGGCGTGAGCAGCAGGGTGCCGCCACGCAGGCTGCGGGCATTGCCCAGCGACGAGACCGTGACGTCGATGTTCTGGCCAGGGCGGGCGAAGGCCGGCAGCTGGGCGGTGACCATCACCGCGGCGGAGTTGCGCAGCTGCGGCGTGACGCCCGGCGGCAGCTGGATGCCGAGCTGCGAGAGCATGGAATTGACGCTCTGCGCGGTGAAGGGCGCCTGCGTGGTCTGGTCGCCGCTGCCGTCCAGACCCACCACCAGGCCATAGCCGAGCAGCTGGTTGGTGCGCACGCCCTGCATCGTGGCCAGGTCCTTGATGCGCTCGGCGCGTGCCGGCTGGGCGGCGATCACCAGGCCGAGCAGGCCCGCGGCGAGCAGGGCGCAGGCGCGCAGACGCGTCTTGGTGAGATGGCGCATGTCAGGCCTCAGATCGGCAGGAAGCTGAGGAAGAAGCGCGAGAGCCAGCCCGTGGTCTGGGCGCGATCGATGTCGCCCCGGCTGCGCACTTCGAGTCGGGCATCGGCCACCTGCGTCGAGGTGACCAGATTGCCGGGCAGGATGGTCGCAGGGTTGACCACGCCCGAGAATCGCAGCCGCTCGACATTCTGGTTGATCCCGACCTGCTTCTCGCCGACCACCGCAAGATTGCCGTTGGCCAGCACCTCGACCACGGTGACCGTGATCGTGCCGGTGAATTCGTTGTCGGTGCCGGTGGCGCCCTTGCCCTCGAAGCTGTTGCTGGAGCTGCCCTGCGCCTTGAAGCGGGTGGTGGAGTTCGGGGTCATGAAGGGCAGCAGACCCACGCTCGCATCCACCGAGCCGGTGCGATCGACCGTGCTGTTCGAGCTCTGCTTGGCGGAGTACTTCTCCTGGATCTGGATGGTCAGCACATCGCCCACCAGACGGGCCCGGCGGTCTTCGAAGAGCCCGCGGTGCGACCCGGCCACGAAGATGGCGCCCGGCTCGGCGGTGCTGCTGGGCGCGGCATACGCCAGCATGACCGGCGGGCGCACCGTGGTGGGCTCGCGCACGTCCACCGTGGGACGGACCATGGCGTCGTTGAGCGGCGTGCAGGCGCCAGCTGCCATCGCGGTCATCGCCAGGGCGAGGACACGGACGGCGCGCGGGAGAGAGAGCAGCAGGTTCATGGCGCGGGCCTCAGAGTTGCGAGAGCTTGGCGAGCATCTGGTCGGAGGTCTGGATCGCCTTGGAGTTGATCTCGTAGGCGCGCTGGGTCTGGATCATGGCCACCAGCTCCTCCACCACATTCACGTTCGAGGTCTCGACAAAGCCCTGCTTGAGCGAGCCGGTGCCGTTGGTGCCGGCGGCGCCCAGCGTCGCGGTGCCCGAGGCGGTGGTCTCGAAGAACAGGTTCTGGCCGCGCGGGTCCAGGCCGGCCGGGTTCACGAAGCTCGCGAGCTGGATCTGGCCGGCCGTGGTGGCGGCGGTCTGGCCTGCCACGGTGTAGGTCACCGTGCCGTCGGCGCCGATGGTCACCGACTGGGCCGTGGCCGGGATGGTGATCGGGGGGGCGATCGGGTTGCCGTTGGAAGTGACGATCTGGCCCTGCGCATCGACGCGGAACTGCCCGTCACGGGTGTAGCCCACCGTGCCGTCTGGCATCTGGATCGGGAAGAAGCCGTTGCCGTTGATGGCCACATCGAGCTTGTTCTCGGTCTGCTGCAGCGCGCCCTGGGTGAAGACCCGCGCGGTGGCCGAGGTGCGCACGCCCACGCCGAGCTGCAGGCCGGTGGGCAGCTGGGTCTGCTGGGTGCTCTGGGCGCCGGCCTGACGCATGTTCTGGTAGAGCAGGTCCTCGAAGACGGCGTGCGAGCGCTTGTACCCCACCGTGCCCACATTCGCGAGGTTGTGGGTGATGGTGTCGAGCTGCATCTGCTGCGCGTCCATCCCGGTCTTGGCGATGAAGAGTGACCTGATCATGCGAATCTCCCTGCGGCGCGAGCGCCGATCAACCCTTGAGCGAGAGCAGCTGCGCCGCCCGCTGTTCGTTCTGCTCGACATTCGAGAGCAGCTTCATCTGGATCTCGAACTGCCGAGCCAGCGCGATCATTCCGACCATCGATTCCACGACATTGACGTTGCTGCCCTCGAGCGCACCGCCGACCACCCGCACGGTGGCGTCATCGGCAGCCGGGTCGCCATTGGCCACGCGGATCAGTCCGTCAGCACCCTTGGCCAGCGTCTCGGCCGGCGGATTGACCAGCTTGAGCTTGCCCACCTGCAGGGGCGGCTGGTTGCCCTGGCGGGCGGTGATGGTGCCGTCGGCACCGATCACCACCTCGGCGTTGGCAGGCAGGGTGATCGGGCCGCCATCGCCGAGCACCGGCAGGCCACCCGAGGTCTGCAGCGAGCCGTCTGCGCCCATCTGGAAGGCGCCGTTGCGGGTGAGCGCCTCGCCGCCATCGGGGGTCTGGATCACGAACCAGCCGCTGCCGCGGATCGCCGCGTCGAGCGGTCGGGCGGTGGTGTTCACCGGCCCCTGGTCGCGGCTGAAGCCTGAACTGGCCTCCAGGTTGAACACCCGGGTACTGGCCGTGCCGGCACCCTGCACCGGCACCGCGCGAAAGCTCATCAGGTCGGCGCGAAAGCCGGTGGTGGCCGCGTTGGCGAGGTTGTTGGTGACCGCCTCCTGGCGCTGCGCCAGCGCCTTGGCCCCCGACATCGCCGTGTAGATCATGCGGTCCATCGTCGCCTCCCTGGTCTATGCCTGCGTCGCCGGATCGATCAGCGCAGGTTGACGATGGTCTGCAGCAGCTGATCCTGCGCCCGGATGGTCTGGGCGTTGGCCTGATAGACCCGCTGGGCGGTGATCATGTTCACCAGCTCGCCGGTCAGCTCCACATTCGACTGCTCGAGCGCACCCGACTGCAGCATCCCGAGGCTGCCGGTGCCCGGCGCCTGGGGCTGGTTCGGCGGGCCCGACACTGCGGTCTCGACCCACTGGTTGCCACCCACCGGCTGCAGGCCTTGCGGATTGCGGAAATTGGTCAGCACCAGCCGCGCCTGGATCTCCGAGCGACCGTTGCTGTAGCGGGCGAGCAGGTCCCCGTCGGGCGCGATCCGGAAACCGGACAGCTCGCCCACCGAGTAGCCATCCTGATCGAGCGCGGTGACCACATAGGGCGAGCCGAACTGCGTGATCGCGGTCAGGTCGGTTTCCACGACCTGGTTGCCGCCCTCGTTGGCCGGGAACGGCACGGTGAGGTTCAGCTTCGCGGGCACCGGCGAGGGCCGGCCATCGGTGCCGAAGGTGAGCGTGGTGACCGGATTGGTGGCAAAGGGCGTGCCATCCAGCGAGGCGTAGACATCCCAGCTGTTGTCGGCGGTCTTGCGGTAGTAGGTGGCCAGGGTATGGGTCTGGCCTTGCGGGGCATAGACCTTCATCGAGGCCATGTTCGTGTAGCTGCTGGCATCGGTCGGGTCGAAGGCCGTGGCCGCGGGGGTGGGGGTGGTGCGGGCATCGAGGTTCATGCCGATGTTCAGCTCCGAAGTCGGCTTGGGCTGCAGGTTGCCCATCGACAGCCGGACATCGGTGTTGATCTGCCCCATCACCCCGGTGGTCGGATCGACCACATTGCCCTGCACCCGGCCGCCCTGCGTGCTCACGATGTAGCCGTCGGCATCGACCTTGAACTGGCCGTTGCGGGTGTAGCTGAGCGACCCGTTGGTGGAGAGCTGGAAGAAGCCCGCCCCGTCGATCGCGACATCCAGCGGGTTGTTGGTGGTGGCGATGTCGCCCTGGGTGAACTGCTGCGCCACGCTCGACACCGTCACACCGATGCCGATCTGGTTGCTGCCGCTGCCGCCGAGCGAGTTGGCAAAGGCGTCGCTGAACTCGGCCCGGGCGACCTTGGCGCCCACCGTGCCGGTGTTGGCTACGTTGTTGCCGATGACATCGAGGTTGCGCGCGGCGGCGTTCAGACCGCTCAGACCCTGCTGGAAGCTCATGCCCTTGCTCCTGGTGTTTCGTGGGGAGTTGAAAGAAGAACCGGAATCAGAAGATCGCCTTGATCGCACCGGGCGACACACCCGCACGGCCGGCGAGATCGAGCCGCACCGCGGCGCCATCCTGCGACACGCCGATCACGCGGGTGTTGCTGAGCGCGGTGGCCGCAACCGGATTGCTGCCATCGGTGGCGCTCACCCGAAGTCGGTACTGGCCGGCCGGGGCGGTGCCGCCGCCATCGACGCTGCCGTTCCAGTCGAAGGTGGTCACACCGGCGGCCGGCGACTGGAAGCTGCGGCTGTAGACCACCTTGCCGGCGCTGTCGAGCACCTCGGCCACCGCGCCACGCGCTGCGCCGGCCAGCTCGAAGCCCAGCCGGGAACCGACGGCGCCGGCATCACGACTGAACTCCTCGCCCGCGGCCAGCACCTGGCGGCCGAGCATGCCCACCGAGTCGGTCGCCGAGGCGCTGGCGCCGCGCTCGACCAGCTTGTTCATCGAGGCATTCAGGGATTCGATGCCGCGAACCGTGTTGATCTGCGCGAGCTGCGAAGTCACCTGCGCGTTGTCCATCGGGTTGAGCGGATCCTGATTGCGCATCTGGGCGACCAGCAGCTTCAGGAATCGGTCCTCGGTGCCGGCAGCGCTGGCATCGGCGGTACCGGAGGCCGGGTCGGCCGAACCGCCGTTGACGGCGGCAAGCAGGCGGGCACGGTTGGCGGCGCTCTGGTCGGTGCCGAGGGTGCTGCTGGTGGCGGAAAGTGCAGTCATGGTGGCTTCCGGTGTCACTGGCCGAGCTGCAGGGTCTTGATCAGCAGCTGCTGGGTGGTATTCAGGACCTCGACGTTGTTCTGGTACGAACGCGAGGCGGCGATCATGTTGACCATCTCCTCCACCGCATTGACATTGCTCGCGGTGACATAACCCTGAGGGTCGGCCAGGGGATGGGTCGGATCGTAGGAGCGCTTGCCGGGCGAGTTGTCCTCGACGATCCCGCTCACCCGCACGCCACCCACGCCGCCGGCACGCTCGGGCTGGCGGGCCTCGAACATCACCTGGCGCGCCTTGTAGGCCTGGCCGTCGGGGCCGGCCACGCTGTCGGCGTTGGCCAGGTTGGACGCCACCACATTCAGGCGCTGGCTCTGGGCCGCGATCGCGGTCGAGCTGATGTTGAAGATCTTCGAGAGCGACATGACGGACTCCTGCGCGGATCAGGCCGGGCTCATTCGCCGCGGATGGCCGAGAGCATCGTGCGCACCCCGCCGTTGATGAAGCGCAGCGTGGCCTCGTAGCGAACCGAGTTGTCGGCGAAGTTGGCGCGCTCACGATCGAGTTCCACCGTGTTGCCATCCATCGAGGCCTGTTCAGGCAGGCGGTACTGAAGGGCGAGGTCTCGCGCCTCGGCGGCGCCGCCGGCGGCCTGCCGCCCGCTCGCATCGAGTCCGACGCCAGGGCGCCGGGCAGGCCCCGCGGTGGCAGCCGACAGGGCCTGGGCGAAATCGAAGTCACGCGCCTTGTAGCCCGGGGTCTCGGCGTTGGCGATGTTGCCCGCCAGCACCTTCTGGCGCTCGGCGCGCAGCGTCAGGGCCTGCCCCTGGAACTGGATGGAACTGACGAATCGATCGAGCATGGTGCCTTCTCCGCTGGCCTGTCCACGAACTCCGGGACCCGCCGATCTTCGGCCAGGCCCCGAAAACTTAAGCACCGATAAGCCGGCCCGCAGCCCCCTTTTTCGGGGCCACCGTGTGGCGCCCCCGGGTCACAGTGGCGGGCATCGCCGTCCATCCGGAGCGCTCATGCGCCATGCCACCTCATCGCCACCCCCGCCCCATCAGGCTTACGGTCGCGCTCGCGCCGCTGCGCTGGCGGTCTGGCTGTTCGGTCTGTGCGCTGCGCTCCTCGGCGCGGGTCATGCCGGCGCACAGGTCGCCCCGAAACCCTCGCTGGCGGCGATGGCCCCTCAGACAGAGCCCGCGGCCGCGCCGAACCAGGCCCAGCCGGGGACCCTCGCCGATCCCATCGACGAAGCCGTGCGCATCCTCGCCGAGCGCGAACTGAATGCCGCCCGGGTGAGCCGGACTCGCATCGAGGTCAAGGTCGGGCAGTTCGACACCCGGGTCCAGCTCGCCCCCTGCGCCCGGGCTGAACCCTTCGTGCCCCCCGGCAGCCGTCTCTGGGGCCGGACCCAGGTGGGCGTGCGCTGCGTGTCGGGCGCCAGCTGGATGATCCGGCTGCCGGTGTCGGTCAGCGTCTTCGCCCCGGTCGCGATCGCCCATGCCTCGATGCCCGCCGGCGCCCCGATCGGCCCGGCCGATGTGCGCATGGAGGAGTACGACCTCACCCGCGAGCCCGCACCGCTGGTCGCCGACGCCGCCACGCTGATCGGCAAGCAACTGACGCGGACCCTTGCCGCGGGGCAGCCTGTGCGGATCGACGCCTTGCGCACGCCCCCCAGCGTGAACGCCGGCGACCCGGTTCAGATCGTGATCAACGGCCAGGGCTTCTCCCTGACCAGCGAGGGTGTCGCGCTCACGCCCGGCTCCGAGGGCCAGCCGCTGAGAGCCCGGACCGAGTCGGGGCGAGTGGTGGTCGGAATCCTCCGGGATCGCACCGTGGAACTGAGGCTCTGACGCAACACCGAAAATCTCCCGCGCTTTGGGCTCAAGTTTCCGCGAGGGCGGACGATAATCCCCTCAGGACCCCTCAAGCGCCCAATCTC
>NZ_CEXFHW010000028.1:0-29931 GCF_982640115.1 Quisquiliibacterium sp.
CCGCGCCGGCGCGGCGGACGAGGCCGCGCTGCCGCGACCGGGGGCTGGCCGCGCGAACGCGGACGACTCGCGATTGTAGCCGCCCGATCCGGCTCGCCCACCGATGCCGATCAAGCGCCCGCCCCGGGCACGACCACCCGGCGGCGCAAGCCGGGTGGACTAGAATGCCCCATCGCCGCCCCACGCCCCGAGCCGCCCCTCTTGACCCTCACCCCGCGCCAGCGCCAGACCCTCACCTGGAGCCTCGTTGCCGTGGCCCTGCTCTGGGCGCTGGTGGTGCTCAGGCCGGTGGTCACCCCCTTCCTGGCCGCGGCCATCCTCGCCTACGGGCTGCAGCCGGGCGTGCAGTGGCTGTCGGGCCACGGTGTGCGCCGCAGTCTCGGCGCGGTGCTCATGATGGTGCTCGCGCTGCTGTGCATCGTGGCGGTGCTGCTGGTGCTGGTGCCCATCGTCCAGACCGAGATCGGTCAGATCCGCCAGCGCCTGCCCGGTCTGGCGCAGGCGATCACCGAGCGGCTGCTGCCCTGGCTGCACGACACGCTCGGGCTCGACATCCGGCTGAATGGTGCCGAGATCCGCGCCTGGCTGGCCCGCCAGCTGAGCAGCGCCGGCGAAGACTGGGCTGCGCTGCTCTTCGGCTATGTGCGCTCGGGCTGGTCGGCCGCCATCGAGGCTGCCGGGCTGGTGTTCCTGGTGCCGGTGCTGGGCTTTTACCTGCTGCTCGACTGGCCCGACCTCATGACCCGGCTGCGCGCGCTGGTGCCGCCGCGCTGGCGCACCGGTGTCTTCGAGGTGGCCGGCGAGATCGACACCCTGCTCGGCCAGTATGTCCGGGGCCAGGGTCTGGTGATGCTGTCGCTGGCCGCGTTCTACAGCGCCGGTCTGCTGCTCGCCGGCTATTCGCTGTGGCTGCCGATCGGCGTGCTGAGCGGCCTGCTGGTCGCCATCCCCTACCTGGGCTTCGCGCTCGGTCTTGTCTTCGCGCTGGTCACCGGCATGCTCGAGCTCGGCCCCCTGCACGGGCTGGTGGCCACCGCGGTCATCTACGGCACAGGCCAGGTCCTGGAGAGCGTGGTGCTCACCCCGCGCCTGGTGGGCGAGCGCATCGGCCTGCATCCGCTGGCAGTGATCTTCGCGCTGATGGCCTTCGGCACGCTGCTCGGCTTCGCCGGCGTGCTGCTCGCGCTGCCGCTGGCGGCGATGGCCTCGGTGGGCGCGCGTCGCCTGCACGCGGCCTATCTCGACAGCGAGTTCTTCCGGCGCGAGTCATGAGCCAGCTTGCCCTCGACCTGCTCACCCGGGTCGCGCCCAGCCTGGACAACTTCGTGGCCGGCAGCAACCGCGAGTGCCTCCAGCGCCTGCGCGCCCTGGCCGACGGCGACCGACGCCACCGCCTGATCTACCTCTGGGGCCTGCCCGGTTGCGGGCGCAGCCATCTCGCCGGCGCGCTCGCGCGGGCGCTGCCGCAGGCCTGCGTGGTCGATGATGTGCAGCGTCTGGACGCCGGGGGCCAGACCGCGCTGTTCGGGCGTTTCCTCGCGGCGGCCGCCGACCCCGGCGAGGTCGTGATCACCACCGGCGACCGGCCGCCGCTGGCCCTCGACCTGCGCGAAGACCTGCGCAGCCGCCTGGGCGCCGGTCTGGTCTTCGAACTGCGCGCCCCCGATGACACCGGCCGCGCCCAGGCGCTGGCGCAGGCTGCCCGCGAGCGCGGTCTGCGCCTGCCCGAGGGCGTGATCAGCTGGCTGCTCACCCACCATGCCCGCGACCTGCGGGTGCTGATGGCCACGCTCGAGGCGCTCGATCGCCATGCCCTGGCGCGCCAGCGCGCGCCGAGCCTGCCGCTGCTGCGCGAATGGCTGGCCGGCGCCAGCGGCGGGCGCGACACCCCGACGGCTGATAAAATCCTTTAGGAATCATGGATCTGGCCCTGTTCGACCTCGATCACACCCTGTTGCCGCTCGACAGCGACTATGAATGGGGCCGCTTTCTCGCGCGCATCGGTGCGGTCGATGCCGAGCATCAGCAGCGCGAGAACGACCGCTTCTACCGCGATTACCAGGCCGGCCGGCTCGACATCCAGGCCTTCCTCGCCTTCCAGCTTGCGCCGCTGGCAGCCCACCCGCCGGCCCAGCTGCGGCGCTGGCACGACCAGTACATGACCGAGGTCATCGAGCCGGCGCTGCGGCCCGCCGCGCTCGCCCTGGTCGAGCGGCATCGCGGCCAGGGTGATCTGTGCGTGATCATCACCAGCACCAATGACTTCGTCACCGGGCCGATCGCGCCGCGCTTCGGCATCGAGCACCTGATCGCCACCCGGGTCGGGCGCAACGGCGAGGGCTACACCGGCCGCGCCGAGGGCACGCCCAGCTTCCGCGAGGGCAAGATCACCCGCCTCGACCAGTGGCTGGCCGATCGCGGCACCGCGCTGGCGGCCTTCCCGCGCTCGACCTTCTACAGCGACTCGGCCAACGACCTCCCCCTGCTCGAACGGGTCACCGACCCGGTCGCCACCAATCCCGACGACCGGCTCGCCAGCGTGGCACGCGAGCGTGGCTGGCCCGTCCTGTCCCTGTTCGCATGATCACCCGATTCCTCAGCAAGCTCTTCAGCCGCGGCGCTTCGGCCCGGCCCGCACCCGCCGCATCGAGCCCGGCGTCCGCCCCCGCGGCAGCCAGCCCCGGCGCCGGCGGCAGCCGCGGCAGCCGCGGCGGCCCGGCGGTGCCCCGCGAACCGGTGCGCTACACCGGCAGCGCCGAGGGCGTGCGCCGGGCCGATGTGCCCTCGTCGGCCATCCGCACCTGCGAGACCCTGCAGAAGGCCGGCTTCAAGGCCTATGTGGTCGGCGGCGGGGTACGCGATCTGCTGCTCGGCCTCAAGCCCAAGGACTTCGATGTGGCCACCGACGCCACGCCCGAGCAGGTCACCGCGCTGTTCCGCCGCTCGCGGCTGATCGGCCGGCGCTTCCAGATCGTGCATGTGATGTACGGACGCGAGACCATCGAGGTCTCCACCTTCCGCGCGCTGCAGACCGACGCCGAGACCGACGAGCATGGCCGGGTGCTGCGCGACAATGTCTGGGGCAGCCAGGCCGAGGATGCCACCCGGCGAGACTTCACCATCAACGCGCTCTACTACGACCCGGTGGCCGATCTCATCCTCGATTACCACGAGGGCGTGAAGGATCTGCGCCGCCGCGTGCTGCGCATGATCGGCGACCCGACCCGACGCTTTCGCGAAGACCCGGTGCGCATGCTGCGCACCGCGCGTTTCGCGGCCAAGACCGGCTTCACCGTCGAGCCCGGCACCCGTGCGCCCATCCGCGAGCTCGCGCCGCTGATCCACAACGTGCCGGCGGCGCGCCTGTTCGACGAGATGCTCAAGCTGCTGCAGTCGGGGCATTCCCTCGAGAGCCTGCACCAGCTGCGCAGCGAGGGCCTGCACCACGGCCTGCTGCCGATGCTCGATGTGATCCTCGAGCAGCCCGACGGCGAGCGATTCATCCGGGTGGCGCTCACCCGCACCGACGAGCGCGTGCTGTCGGGCAAGTCGGTGTCGCCGGGTTTCCTGTTCGCCACCCTGCTCTGGCAGGAGGTGCGGGTGCGCTGGGCCGAGCGGCTCAAGGCCGGCGAGCAGGCCATTCCGTCACTGCACGAGACCATCGACGCGGTGGTCGAAGACCAGGGCGCCAAGCTCGCCATCCAGAAACGCATCATCGCCGACATGCGCGAGATCTGGACGCTGCAGCCGCGCTTCGAGCGGCGCACCGGCAGCGCGCCGGCCCGACTGATCGAGCACCTGCGCTTTCGCGCCGCCTATGATTTCCTGCTGCTGCGCTGCGAGTCCGGCGAGGTCGCCGCGGAGCTTGGCGACTGGTGGACGCGCTATGCCGAGGCCGACGGCAGCGGCCGCGAGGCCCTGATCGCCGAGGCCGCGGCCGGGCCGGGCCGCGGCGCCGCGGGCACCGGTCGGCGCCGCCGCCGACGGCGCGGTGGCGGACGCGGCGACGCAGGCGGCGAGCCGGGTGGCGAAGGCGGCAGCGCGCCCGGCGACACCGGTGGCGAGCCCGCCTCGGCGCGTGGCGCCAGCACGGGTGGCAACCCGGCCCCCGATCCCGCAGCCGCGCCGCCAGCACCGCCCACGGGACCGACGGCAGCCTGAGATGAGTTCGCCGGCCTCCGGGACGCTCGCCTGCATCGGCCTGGGCGCCAACCTCGGTGACCCGGCGGCGGCGATCGCCAGCGCGCTGGCCGCGATCGAGCGCCTGCCCGACACCTGGGTGATCGCGTGCTCGTCGCTGTGGCGCAGCGCGCCGGTGCTGGCCGAAGGCCCCGACTTCATCAACGCCGCCGCGGTGCTGCGTACGGGTCTTGCGCCGCTCGCGCTGCTCGAGGCGCTGCTCGCGATCGAACTTGCGCACGGCCGCGAGCGGCCCTGGCCGAACGCGCCGCGGCTGCTTGACCTCGATCTGCTGCTGCATGGCCAAGCCGTGATGACCAGCCCGCGGCTCACCCTGCCCCATCCCCGCATGCACCAGCGCGCCTTCGTGCTGGCGCCCCTCGCCGAGATTGCGCCGGCGCTGACCGTACCTGGCCTGGGCCCCATCGGGCCGCTGCTCGCGGCCTGCACCGGACAGCGCTGCGAGCGGCTGCCCGCCGGTCCGCAAGACCCGGACCGGGACGAGCCATGACCGCGCTCGCCAGCCTGCCGGTCCCGGTGCAGACCGTCGGGCTGCTGATCGCCTCGAACGTCTTCATGACCGTGGCCTGGTACGGCCATCTGCGCAACCTGTCGGCGCGGCCCTGGTACGTCGCGGCCCTGCTCAGCTGGGGCATCGCCCTGTTCGAGTACCTGCTGCAGGTGCCGGCCAACCGCATCGGCTACGGCCATTTCTCGCTCGCCCAGCTCAAGATCATCCAGGAGGTGATCACCCTGGCGGTGTTCATGCCCTTCGCGGTCCTGGTCATGAACGAGCCGCTGCGGCTCGACTACCTCTGGGCAGCGCTGTGCCTGATGGGCGCGGTCTACTTCATCTTCCGGTCCTGAACCCCGCACGCCGCCGACATGAGCACGCCCCCCGCCCCGAGCTCCCCCTTCGAGCGCTTCCGCCACATCGTGGTCGAGGGCCCGATCGGCGCGGGCAAGACCACGCTCGCGCGCAAGCTCGCCGAGCGCTTCGGCGCGCGTCCGGTACTCGAGGAGCCCGAAGGCAATCCCTTCCTCGAACGCTTCTACCGCGACGGCCCGCGCTACGCGCTGCCCACACAGCTCTTCTTCCTGTTCCAGCGGGTCAACCAGCTGCGCGAACTCGCCCAGCGCGACCTGTTCTCGCAGGCGGTGGTCGGCGATTTCCTGCTCGACAAGGACCCGCTGTTCGCCCGGCTCACCCTGGCCGACGACGAGCTTGCCCTCTACCAGCAGATCTTCGCCAACCTGCAGCCGCAGGCGCCAGTGCCCGACCTGGTGATCTACCTGCAGGCCCAGCCCGACCAGCTGGTGGGCCGCGTGCGCCAGCGCGGCATCGCCATGGAGGCCGACATCTCGGAGGCCTACCTGCGCGAGCTCACCGAGGCCTACAGCCGCTTCTTCTACCACTACGAGAGCGCGCCGCTCATGATCGTCAACACCGAGCGCCTGAACCCGGTGGGCCGCGAGGAAGACTTCGCCATGCTGGTGCGGCAGATCGTCGAGCTCCGCGGCCGGCGCAGCTTCTTCAACCTCGCTGACTGACGCGGCGTGACAGCCCCATGACAGAGACCGACAGTCCCGGTCGGACCGTCACGAAACCGTCACCCGGCGGTCATATTCTCGCCGCCATGACTGCCCGGATCCTCATCGTCGAAGACGAGCCCGCGATCGGCGAGCTCATTGCCGTGAACCTGCGGCACGCGGGTTACACTCCCGTGCTGGCCCATGACGCTGCCAGCGCCCGCCAGCAGATCGATGCCGCCCTGCCAGATCTCCTCCTGCTCGACTGGATGCTGCCCGACAGCCCCGGCATCGAGCTCGCCCGACGCCTGCGCGCCGACAGCCGCACCCGTGGTCTGCCGATCATCCTGCTCACCGCGCGCGCCCAGGAGACCGACAAGCTCGCCGGTTTCGAGGTTGGCGCCGATGACTACATCACCAAGCCCTTCTCGCCGCGCGAGCTGCTCGCGCGGGTCAAGGCCATGCTGCGGCGGGCCGCACCGCTTGCCGCCGACGAAGCCCTCGAGGTGGGCGGCATGCGCCTTGACCCGGTCACCTTCCGCGTGCAGGCCGGCGACACCCCGATCTCGCTCAGCCCCACCGAATTCCGCCTGCTGCACTACCTCATGACCCAGCCCGACCGCGTGCACTCCCGCGCCCGGCTGCTCGATGCGGTCTGGGGCGACCATGTCTTCATCGAGGAACGCACGGTCGACGTCCACATCCGGCGGCTGCGCGTGGCGCTGCAGCCCACCGGCCACGACCGGCTGGTCGAGACCGTCCGAGGCGGCGGCTACCGCCTGCTGCCGGCGTGATCTGGCTGCGCTCCCTGGTGCCCACCGCGCTGGCCCTGGCCATCGCGGCGCTGCTCTCGGTCACGCTGGGTGACACCTGGGCGGCGCGCTGGCTGGCGGCGGCGCTGGTGCTGCAGGCCCTGCTGGTCACCCTGATCATGGCCCGTCTGCACTTCTGGGCCGCGCTGCCGCGCCAGCGCGAGGTGCCGCGCATCGGCGGCGTGTGGCAGCCTTTCCTCGACCGGCTCGCGCGCATGGTCAAGACCGAGCGCGAACACAGGCAGCAGATCACCGGCGAACTCGAGCAGCTGCACCGCGCGGTCGACCGTCTGCCCGATGGCCTGGTGCTCCTCGACCGCTACGACCATGTCCAGTGGTGCAATGACGCGGCCCGCGAGATCCACGGCGTGGTCGGCGCGGGGCGTCCCATCCACCACTTCATCCGCCAGCCCGAATTCATCGCCTACCTCGAAGGCGCCGACCCGTCGCGTCCGCCGGTGCTGCCGCTGCCGCAACGGCCAGGCCGGCTGTTCGAACTGCGCCTGCACCGGCCCGACGAACAGCACAAGCTGCTGATCAGCCGCGATGTCACCGAGCAGGCACGGCTCGAGGCCATGCGCCGCGACTTCGTCGCCAATGTCTCGCACGAGATCCGCACACCGGTGACGGTCATTGGCGGCTTCGCCGAGACCCTGCTCGAGCTGCCGCTGGAGCCGGCCCAGCAGCGCGAATACCTCGGCACCATCCTCAAGCAGAGCCGCACCATGCAGCGCCTGGTCGAGGACCTGCTGATGCTGGCCACGCTCGAGAGCTCCACCGCGCCGCCCGAGGCCGAGCGCATCGATGTCCACGCCATGATCCGCGCCGTGGGCACCGAAGGGCAGGCGCTGTCGCAGGACCGCCACCAGATCGTCTATCGGCTGGAGGGGCCGGTGGGCGTGATGGCCGCGCCGATCGAGCTCGAGAGCGCCATCCGCAACCTGGTGATCAACGCGGTGCGCTACACCCCCGATCGGGGCCGCATCGAGATCGGCTGGCGCATCACCGGCACCGAGGGGCATCTCTGGGTGACCGACACCGGCATCGGCATCCCGGCCGAGCACCTGCCGCGCCTGACCGAGCGCTTCTACCGCGTCGACCGCGGCCGCTCGCGGGACACCGGTGGCACCGGCCTGGGCCTGGCCATCGTCAAGCACATCATGCAGCGGCACGGCGGGCAGCTGCGCATCGCCAGCGTACCCGGCGAGGGCAGCACCTTCACGCTGGTCATACCGGCCTCGCGGCTGATCGCCGACCCGAGCCTCGCGCCCACCGCAACCGAGCCTGCCAACCCCGCCTGAGGTCCGGTCGGGCAGACCGGAACACCTCGGCACGCGCGGGGTCACGCCCGCCCACTGGGGCGTGTGACAATCGGCCGATGCCGCCCACCGAACCGCGCCCGCAGCCGCAGAGCCCGGCCGAACTGTTCCGGGTGTTCAATGCCCTGGCGCTGCGCGGTTTCGGCGGCGTGCTGCCCTTTGCCCAGCGCGCCCTGGTCGAGGAGCGGCGCTGGCTGAGTGCCGAGGAATTCGCCGAATCGCTGTCGCTCGCCCAGGTGCTGCCGGGGCCCAACATCTGCAATCTGGCGCTGATGATCGGCGACCGTTTCTTCGGGCTGCGTGGCGGCTTCGCCGCGCTCGCCGGCATGATGACCGCGCCCATGGTGCTGGTGCTGGTGGTGGCCTCGCTCTACCTCGAGTTCGCCCACGAGCCGGTGGTCAGCCGGGTGCTGACCGGCATGTCGGCCGTCAGCGCCGGCCTGGTGCTGGCCATGGCCCTGAAGCTCTCGCGCTCGCTGCACGGCCGCGGCGCCACGGCATGGGTGCTGGGCGGTCTGGCCTTCGCCATGGTCGGGCTGCTGCGCTGGCCGCTGCTGCCGGTGCTGGCCGGGCTGGGCGTGATCTCGGTGGGTCTGGCCTGGCGGCGGCTTCGGCCATGAGCCACGCCGACCTGCTCGAGCTCTTCGGGCGCTTCCTGCTGCTCTCGCTGCTGGCCATCGGCGGCGGCATCACGGTGGTGCCGGAGATGCACCGGCTGATGGTCGAGCGCCACGGCTGGCTGACCGACCCGCAGTTCTCGGCCTCGATCGCGCTTGCGCAGGCCTCGCCGGGCCCGAACATCCTGCTGGTGACCGTGATGGGCTGGAATGCCGGTGGCTGGGCCGGTGCGGCCGCCGCCACGCTGGGCATCCTTCTGCCTTCCACCACCGTGGCGCTGATCGCGCACCGCGGCGCCGAGAAATGGCGCGAGCACCGGCTGGTGATGGCCTTCCGCGAAGGCACCCTGCCGCTCACGCTGGGCCTGCTGGCCGCAGCCGGCTGGGTGCTGGCCGCGCCCACGGCCGGCGCGCCCGCGGGGCTGGCGCTCACCCTGCTGAGCGCGGTGCTGGTGTGGCGCACGCGGATCAACCCGCTGTGGCTGATCGGCGCCGGCGCGCTCGCCGGGGGCCTGGGCGCGCTCTGAACCCGGAGAGATGCCGATGGGACCGATCCGCCGCGCTGCCGTCACCCTTTTCGGCCTCGCACTGGCCGCGGGTCTGCTGCCCGCCACCGGCCCGAGTCCGGCCCATGCGGCCGGCCTGACGAGCTTCAGCCCCACGGGCGAGGCGGGCCTGGTGCGCGAGGTGCGCGCGGTGTTCAGCGAGCCCATGACCCGGCTGGGCGACAGCGGCGCGCCCGATCCCTTCCTGATCGACTGCCCGGTGAAGGGCGACAGCCGCTGGGTGGACAACCGCACCTGGGTGCATGTCTTTCGCACCCCACCGCGGGCCGGCACCCGCTGCGGGTTCAGCCTGAGGCCCGAGCTGCGCACCCTGGGCGGTGAGGCGCTGGCCGGCCGCTCGCGCCTTGAATTCAGCACCGGCGGGCCGGTGGTGGCGCGCAGCATGCCTTGGGAAGGCAGCCGCATCGACGAGGACCAGAGCTTCCTGCTGGTGCTCACCGGGCCGGTCGAACCCGACTCGGTGACCCGCAAGGCCTGGTGCCGCGTCGCCGGCATGGGCGAGCGCGTGCCGGTGCGGCTGCTGCCGCCGGCCGAGCGCGATCTGCTCGCGCGCCGCTTCGCGCCCGATGAACCCGATGTGCTGGCGCTGGCCTGCGGCCGGGCCCTGCCGCCGCAGGCCCGGGTCGATCTGGTCTGGGACGCCGGCATCGCCACGCCCTCGGGCCTCGCCACCCGGCGGCCGCAATCGCTCGGCTTCGAGGTGCGCAGCGCCTTCAGCGCCCGGTTGAGCTGCCCGCGCGAGAACGCCAACGCACCCTGCTTGCCGCTGGGAGATGTCCGCATCGAATTCAGCGCGCCGGTGCCGCGGGCGCAGGCCGCGGCGGTGCGTCTCATGCTCGGGCAGACCGAGCGCAAGCCGCGGCTGGAGGGCGGCGCCGACGCACCCACCGTGGAGGCCGTGGTGTTCCCGGGGCCCTGGCCGGAATCAGCGAGCGTGAACATCAGCCTGCCGCCCGGGCTGCGCGACGCCGATCAGCGCCCGCTCACCAACGCCTCGGCCTTTCCGATGCTCAGCCGCATCGGCACCTACCCGCCGCTGGCCAAGTTCGCGGCTGCGCCCTTCGGCATCATCGAGCTCGACGAGGCGCCGGCCATGCCGCTGGCGCTGCGCAAGGTGGAGCGCTCGCTGACGCTGCGCGAGGCGCAGCCCGGCCGCGGGCTGGTTCGCGACCTGCGGCTGCAGGACGACGCATCGATCATCGCCTGGTACTCGAAGGTGCTGCGGCTGCACGAGAGCGTGATCGAGCCGGCGCTCGCCCGCGAGCTCACCGGCCAGGCGCCGGCCGCCGCGCCCGCGCCCGCGCGCCCCGGCGTACGCGCCCCGGCGCCGGCACCGGTGCCCACCCGCACCCTGTCGCTGCTCGGCCGCGAGCCGGGCGCGCGCACGCTGAACCTGCCCGAACCGGGCGGCGACGGCGACCGGCCCTTCGAGCTGATCGGCGTGCCGCTGCCCGAGCCGGGCTTTCATGTGCTCGAGGTGGAATCGCGGCTGCTCGGCAGGGCGCTGCTCGAACGCGATGCGCCGATGTTCGTGCGCACCGCAGCCCTGGTCACCAACCTCGCCGTGCATCACAAGCAGGGCCGCGACAACGCGCTGGTCTGGGTCACCCGCCTGGACCGCGGACAACCGGTGGCCGGCGCCGAGGTGCGCATCAGCGACTGCCGCGCCCGACTGCTCTGGTCGGGTCGCACCGACGCGCAGGGCCTGGCCCGGGTGCCGGTGGCGCTGCCCGAGCCGGCCGGCGAGTGCGGCGAAGACCGCCCCGGCCATTTCGTGTCGGCACGGGCCCGCGACGCGCAGGGCCGCGAGGACCTCTCCTTCGCCTGGACAGGCTGGCAGCAGGGCATCGAGCCCTGGCGCTTCGAGCTGCCGGTGAGCTGGTCGGGCAGCACGCAGGCCTCGGCCCATACCGTGTTCGACCGGGTGCTGCTGCGCGCCGGCGAGACGGTGTCGATGAAGCACTTCGTGCGCACCCAAGGCTCGGCGGGCCTGCGCCGGCCGGCGCCCGCGCAGCTGCCGGCCAGTCTGGTCATCGTCCACGAGGGCAGCGGCCAGACCTGGCAACAGCCGCTTGCCTGGCAGGGCGGCGCGGCGCAGTCGCAGTTCCGGGTGCCGCCGGGCGCGCGCCTGGGCCGCTACCAGGTGTATCTCGAACAGGCCGAGCCAGCCGCCGGCGCACCCGGGCCGCTGTGGCCCGGCCGGCTGGCGAGCGGCAGCTTCCGGGTGGAGGCCTTCCGCCTGCCGGTGTTCGACGCCCGGGTGTCGTTACCGGCCAGCCCGCCCCCGGCCACCCGCGAGCTGGCGGCCGACCTGCGGGTGGCCTGGCTGGCCGGCGGGTCGGCTGCCGGGCTGCCGGTGCGGGTGAGCGCCCGCCTGAGCCCGCACCAGCCCGCCCCGGAGGGCTGGGAGGGGTTCGCCTTCTCGCGCCGTGACCTCGAAGCCGAGGATGCGGCTGACCCCGACGCCGAGGACTCGCCGGCCCGCCGCGCCGCGGCCGACCAGCGCCTGGCCAGCCGCGGCATCCACCGCGACCGGCTGGTGCTCGACAAGCAGGCGGTGACGCTCGATGACCAGGGCGGCGCAAGGGTGCGGCTGGCCGATCTGCCAGCCCTGGCGGTGCCGCACCGGCTGGAGGTGGAGGCCAGCTTCACCGACCCCTCCGGCGAGATCCAGAGCGTGGCGCGCAGCACGGTGCTGCAGCCGGCGGCGCTGATGGTCGGCATCAAGGCCGACGGCTGGCGCGCGCCCGGCCAGGCGCTGGGCGTGCGGGTGGCGTTGCTCGATGCCCGCGGGCAGGCGCTCAAGGGCCGCGAGGTGCGCCTGCATGGCCGCCTCGAGCGGGTGATCTCGCACCGCAAGCGGCTGGTGGGTGGCTTCCATGCCTACGAGAACCGGCGGGTGTCGCTCGATCTCGGCGAACTGTGCCGGGCCCGCACCACGGCGGGCGGCGTGGCGGTGTGCGAGATCAACCCCAGCCTGGCGCCCGGCGAGGCGGGCGAAGTGGTGCTGGTGGCCAGCGCGCTCGACGACGCCGGGCTGGCGGCCACCGCGAGCGCCTCGAGCTGGTTTTCCGAGCAGGGCGAGCAGTGGTTCGATGCCCAGGCGGTCGACCGTATCGACCTCATCCCCGAGAAGCGTCGGCTCGCGCCGGGCGAGACCGCGCGGCTGCAGGTGCGCATGCCGTTTCGACGCGCCACGGCGCTGGTCACCGTCGAGCGCGAGGGCGTGATCGATGCCCGCGTGATGGAACTGCGCGGCACCCACCCGGTGATCGAGCTGCCGATGCTCGCGGGCTACGGGCCGAATGTGTTCGTCTCGGTCATGCCCATCCGCGGCCGGCTGCGCGAGGTGCCCTGGTACTCGTTCTTCCGCTGGGGCTGGCGCAGCCCGACCGAGTGGTGGCATGAATACCGCAGCGCCGGCGAGCTGCCGGCGGCGCGGCTGGCGCCCACCGCCACGGTCGATCTCGCCCGACCGGCCTTCCGGCTGGGCATCACCGAGCTGCAGGTCGGCATCGACGGCTCGCGTCTGGCGGTGCGGGTGACGCCGGAACGCGACACCTGGCGGGTGCGGGAGCAGGCCCGGGTCAATCTCGATGTGCGGCTGCCCGACGGCCGCACGCCCGCCGCCGGCGCCGAGGTGGCGGTGGCGGTGGTCGACGAGGCGCTGCTCGAGCTGATGCCCAACAGCAGCTGGCAGCTGCTCGAGGCCATGATGCAGCGCCGGCCGCTGGCGGTGCAGACCGCCACCGCGCAGATGCAGGTGGTGGGCAAGCGCCACTATGGCCGCAAGGCGGTGGCCGCGGGGGGCGACGGCGGTCGCAACCCCACACGCGAACTCTTCGACACCCTGCTCTACTGGAACCCGGCGGTGAAGCTCGACGCGCAGGGACGCGCGCAGCTCAGCGTGCCGCTGAACGACTCGCTCAGCCGCTTCCGGGTGGTGGCCATCGCCGATGCCGGCGAGAGCCTGTTCGGCACCGGCGAGGCGGTGATCCGCACCCACCAGCCGCTGCAGATCGTGGCCGCGCTGCCCCCCGTCGTACGGGAAGGCGACAGCCTGCCCGCCGAGGTGGTGGTGCGCAACCACAGCGCCCAGCCGATGACGGTGACGCTCAACGCCACCGCACGCGCCGACGACCCGCAGGCCGCGCCGGTGCTCGGCACCCAGCGCAGCCTCTCGGTGCCCGCGGGGGGCGCGCAGTCAGTGACCCTGCCGCTCACCGTACCGGGCGGCGCCAGGCGCCTGCTCTGGACGCTGCAGGCCAGCGAGCCGGGCGGCCAGCGCGACAGCCTCGCGGTCGGTCAGACCGTGGCGCCGGCCGTGCCGGCCACGGTGCGCCAGGCGCTGCTGCAGGCCATCGATGGCCAGGCCGTCATCGACCTCGCCAGCCCGGCGGGCGCGCTGCCGGGGAGAGCCAGGCTGCGTGCCACGCTCTCGGCCGGGCTGGGCGGCGCCAACGAGGGCGCGCGCGACTGGCTCGCGCGCTATCCCTTCCGTTGCCTGGAACAGCGCGCCGCGCGGGCCGCGGGCCTGGGTGACGCGGTGCTGTGGCGCACGCTGGTCGACGAGATGCCCAGCCATCTCGACGAGGCCGGCCTGCTGCAGTTCTTCCCGGTGCGCGAGGGCGAGCGGGCCGCGGGCAGCGACAGCCTCACCGCCTACCTGCTGCAGTTGTCGGCCGACTCGGGGCTCGCGTTGCCGGATGCCCTGCGGGAGAAGCTGCTCGCCGGGCTGGCGGCATCTGTGGAGGGACGGCTGCGCCGCCCGGGCTGGTCGGCCCGCCCCGACACCACCGAGCGGCGGCTGGCGGCGATGGCCGCGCTCGCCCGCCACGGCCGCGCTCCGATGGCCCAGGTGGCCGCGCTGGGCATCGACCCGACCCGCCTGCCGCTCTCCAGCCTGATCGACTGGCTGATCGTGCTCGACGCCGTGCCGGCGCTGCCGCAGCGCGAGACGCTGCGCGCCCAGGCCGAGCAGCTGCTGCGCGCGCGGCTGGTCAGCAGCGGCACGCAGTTCGCGCTTGCGCCCGGCCCGGTGCCCGAGCCCTGGTGGCTGCTCAGCAACGACGACAGCGCCATGGCGCGGCTGCTGCTGCTCGCCCGCCAGCGCCCAGGCTGGCAGGCCGATGCGCCGCGACTGGCGCTGGGCCTGCTCGCGCGCCAGCGCCAGGGCGCCTGGTCGGGCACGCCCGGCAATGGCTGGGGCCTGGTGGCGCTGCGTCGATTCAGCGAGAGCGCCGAAGCCACGCCAGTGACGGGCAGCACCCGTCTGAGCCTGGCCGGCGAGCAGCGCGAGCATGCCTGGCGCGACGGCGCCCAGGGTCGGCTCACGCTGCCGGTGCCGGCCGGCGACTCGCGCCTGCAGGTCAGCCACAGCGGCAGCGGCCGGCCCTGGCTGCAGGCGCAGCTGCTGGCGGCGGTGCCGCTCACCCAGCCGGTGACGGCCGGCTACCGGGTCAGCCGCAGCCTCGAGGCGGTGGAGCGGCGCCAGCCCCAGGCCTGGAGCCGCGGCGACCTGATCCGCGTGCGGATCAGCGTCGAGGCCGACGCCGCCCTGCCCTGGGTGGTGATCGCCGATGCCCTGCCACCCGGCGCCACGGTGCTCGGCTCGGGCCTGGCCCGCGACACCCGGATCGTGGCCGGGGCGGGCGCCGCGCCCGCCGGCGATCCGGCCGCGGGTGCCGAGCTCACGCCAAGCTTCATCGAACGCGAGGCCGCCTCGGTGCAGGCCTACTACGCCGAGATGCCGGCCGGCCGCTGGCGCTTCGAGTACCTGGTGCGTCTGAACCAGCCCGGCGAGTTCCGGCTGCCACCCACGCGCGTGGAGGCGATGTACGCCCCCGACGCCCGCGGCGAGCTGCCGGTGGCGCCGATGCGGGTGCAGCCCTAGGCAGCGCCATGGGCATCGGCCTGCGGGTCTGGCGAAGGGCCGGCCGGCGCATCGGGATGGCCGCGGCTGGCGTCTGCATGGCCAGCCTGCGCGGCCGGGCCGTGGTCGCGCTCATGCCGCGGACGGCCCTGCTTGCGCTCGCCGCGATCCTGATTGCCCCGGCCCCGGCCGCGGCGGCCCTGCCCGGCTTCGCCGAGGTGAAGGCCGGCTGGCGCAGCTCCGAGGCATGGCTGCTCGACCGCCACGGCGAGCCGCTGCAGCGGCTGCGTCTGGACAACCGGGTGCGGCGCCTGGCCTGGGTACCGCTGGCCGAGATCTCGCCGGCGCTGCAGCGCTCGCTGCTGCTCTCCGAGGACCGACGCTTCCTCGAGCACAGCGGCATCGACTGGCGGGCGGTCGGCTCGGCCCTGGGCGAGGCCGCGGGCGGGGGGCCCTTGCGCGGGGCCAGCACCATCAGCATGCAGCTTGCCGGCCTCATCGCCGGCACGGCCGGCCAGGGCCGCCGCGGCCTGATCGACAAGCTCGACCAGGCCGCCGGCGCGCTCGCGCTCGAGCGCCACTGGACCAAGCCGCAGATCCTCGAGGCCTACCTCAACCTGCTGCCGCTGCGTGGCGAAGCGGTGGGTGTGGGCGCGGCCGCGGAGCAGCTCTTCGGCAAGCTGCCGATCGGGCTCGATGCCGCGGAAGGCGCGCTGCTGGCTGCACTCGCGCGCGGGCCCAATGCCCCGCCACCGCGGGTGGCGCAGCGGGCCTGTCTGCTGCTGCGCGAACAGGGCCTGCAGGGCCTGTGCGGCGGGCTCGAGGGCCGGGCGCAGACGGTGCTCAGCCGCGCCGCCGGCGGCGCGCCGGCCGGCGAGGACCTCGCACCGCAGCTCGCGCCGCATCTCGCCCGCCAGCTGCTGAACGAGCCGGGCCAGCGGCTGCGCAGCACCCTCGATGCCGAGCTGCAGCGCCTTGCCCGCGAGGCGCTGCGCCGGCACCTGCGCGAGCTCGCCGACCGGGGTGCCACCGACGGCGCCGTGGTGGTGCTCGACAACGCCAGCGGCGAGGTGCTGGCCTGGGTGGGCTCCTCCGGTCCGATGTCGGCCGCGTCCGAGGTCGATGCCGTGCTCGCCCCCCGCCAGGCGGGCTCCACCCTCAAGCCCTTCCTTTACGGACTGGCGATCGACGAACGCCGGCTCACCGCCGCGTCCTGGCTGGAGGACCGCGCAGCCGACCTGCCCACCGAGGCCGGGCTTTACCTGCCACAGAACCACGACCGGCAGTTTCGCGGCTGGGTGAGTCTGCGGGTGGCGCTGGCCTCGTCGCTGAACCTGCCGGCGGTGCGGGTGGCCGGCATGGTCACCCCCGACGCCATGGCCCGCACGCTGCGCCGACTGGGCATGGTCTCGGTGGACAAGCCCGGTGACCACTACGGCCCATCGCTCGCCCTGGGCTCGGCCGATGTCAGCCTGATCGAACTGGCCAATGCCTACCGGGGGCTCGCCAACGGTGGACGCGCCACGGCACCGGTCGTGCGGCTGCAGGGACCGCAGCCCGCGCGGCTGACGGCGCTCGCCGGGGGACGCGGCCTGGGCGAATCGGCCGCCTTCATCATCACCGACATCCTCGCCGACCGCGACGCGCGCGCCGCGAGCTTCGGCTGGGACAGCCCGCTGGTCACCCGCCAGTGGAGCGCCGTCAAGACCGGCACCAGCAAGGACATGCGCGACAGCTGGTGCCTGGGCTTCTCGCGGCAGCACACCGTGGGCGTCTGGGTGGGCAATGCCGCCGGCGAGCCGATGCGTCAGGTGACCGGCGTGCGGGGTGCCGCCCCGGTGTGGGCCGAGCTGATGGCCCATCTGCAGCGCAGCGCGGGCTCACGCCCGCCGCCGGCGCCGCCGGGCCTGGTCCGGCAGACGGTGAGCTTCGAGCCGCCCAGGGAGCCACCGCGCAGCGAGTACTTCCTGCGCGGCACCGAGCAGCAGGTCATCCGGCTGGCGGGTGCGTCCAACCGCGCCGGGATCGCCTATCCGCCCGACCAGACCCGGATCGCGCTCGACCCGGACATCCCGCCCGACAACCAGCGGGTGCTGCTGCGCGCCCAGCCCGGGCCGCAGGCTGGCACGGCGCGCTGGCTGGTCAACGGCCGCGAGCTCGGTCGCGGCCCGCAGCTGGCGTGGTTTCCGCAGCCTGGCACCCATCGCATTGCGCTGCGTACGGCCGATGGTAGCCTGCTCGACGAGGTCGGTATCGATGTGCGCGGCGCGCGGCGCATCGGCACGACACCCCCTTGCCTGTCCCCTTCCCCCTGCCCGCCTGGAGTCCGTCCGCCATGACCTCGATCCCCGAACTCTGTCCGAGCGCGGTGCGCCGCCGCCACTTCACCCGGTCGGCTGCAGGTCTGCTCGCGGCGAGCGCCCTGCCCGGCGTGCGTGCGCAGTCCGACTGGCCGCGCGCGCCGATGCGGCTGATCGTGCCCTACGCACCGGGCGGCGTCACTGACCTGCTGATGCGCCTGCTCGCCCGCCACGCGGCCGAGCGGCTGGGTCAGCCGATGCCGGTGGAGAACAGGGCCGGCTCCGGTGGCGTGGTGGGCACCGCCGCGGTGGCGCGGGCCGCGCCCGACGGACTGACCATCGGTGCAGCCGGCAGCTCGGCGCTGATCGCCACCCCGATGCTCAACCCGCAGATTCCCTTCAGCGTGGCGAACGACCTCGCCTTCGTGAGCCTGTCGGCGGTGGTGCCGATGGTGCTCGCCGTCAATGCCGCGGTGCCGGTCAACACGCTCGCCGAGCTGCTGCGCCACATGAAGGCGCAGCGCGGTCGCCTGAGCTACGGCTCGACCGCGGTCGGGCACTACGGTCATGTCGCGCTGATGGCGATGAGCGACGCGCAGGACGCGGCGATGGTGCATGCGCCCTACAAGGGCGAGAGCCCGCTGGTGCAGGACCTGGTGAGCGGGCAGATCCAGCTGGCCTTCCTGGCGCCCTCCACGGTGCGGCCGATGGTCGAGAGCGGCAAGGTCCGGCTGCTCGCCTGCTCGGGCCTGAAGCGGCTGCGCCCGCTGCCGGCGGTGCCCACGCTGATCGAGCAGGGGCTGGATGCGCCGGTGTTCCGCATGAATCCGGGCTGGCTGGGCATCATCGCGCCGGCGCGCACGCCCGCGCCGGTGCTGCAGCGGCTGTCGGGCGAGTTCGCGGCCGTGGTGCGCCAGCCCGAGGTGAGCGACCAGATCGTGCAGTGGGGCATGGAGCCGGTGGGCAGCACCGCCGAGGCCTTCGCCGCCACCTACGAGGCCGAGCGGCCGGTGTGGCGAGAGCTGCTCACCCGGGCCGGGCTGGAGGTGCGCTGAGGCCCGGGCGGCGGGCAGGGCGCGGGCCCGGACCCGGCAGCCGCCTCAGGACACCAGCTGCCAGGCGAGCTCGGCGCGCTGCGCGGCCAGCGCGCCGCGCGCCAGCGACTGCGGCGAGGCGGCGGTGCCGTCGAGGGCGCGCCGGTACACGCCCTGCAGGATCGCCGCCAGCTTGAAGAGATTGAACGCGATGTAGAAGGCCCAGTCGGCCGGCGGCTCGCGGCCGACCCGCTCGCAGTAAGCCGCGACATAGGCGGCCTCGTCGGGCATGCCCAGCGCACCGAGATCGTGGCCCACCAGGCCCGAAGGCGGCTCGGCGAGATGCCAGGCCAGGCAGTTGAAGGCGAGGTCGCACAGCGGGTGGCCGATCGTCCAGAGCTCCCAGTCGAGCACCGCCGCGACCCGCGGCTCGCGGGGATGCACCACCAGGTTCGCGAGCTTGTAGTCGCCGTGGGTGATCACCAGCGGGCCGTCCTCGGGCAGGTGCCGGGGCAGCCACGCGATCAGCCGCTCCATCGCCGCGATCTCCCCGGTCTGCGCCGCCCGGTACTGGCGAGTCCAGCGCTCCACCTGCCGGGCCAGGAAGGGGCCGGGCCGCTCGAAGCCGGCCAGCCCGAGCGCGCGGTGATCGAGCGTGTGCAGACGGGCGAGCGCCGCGTTCATCGCATCGAACACCGCGCCGCGCTCTGCCGGGGTCAGACCGGGCAGGGTCGGATCGGTGAAGATCCGGCCTTCGACATGGCTCATCAGGTAGAAGGCCTCGCCGAGCACCGGGTTGCCGTCGGGGCGGCTCAGCACCGGCGCCGGCACCGGCACGCCCGAGCCGGCCAGCGCGCCCAGAATGCCGTACTCGCGATCCACCTGGTGCGCCGAGGGCAGCAGCACGCCCGCGGGCTTCTTGCGCAGCACCAGGCGGCCAGGCGCGCCGTCGCGTCGCGCGAAGGCCAGCAGGTAGGTGGGATTGGAGAAGCCGCCCGGAAAGCGCGAGGCCTCGAGCGCCCCGGCATAGTCGGGCAGCGTGTCGGCGAGCAGGCGATCGAGCGCGGGCAGGTCGAGCCGGTCGCGCTCGGACAGGGGCTGGGTCTGGGGCATGGCGGAGGCGCTCATACGATTCAGGCCTCGCGGCCTTCGATCAGGTCGAGAATGTCCCAGGCCGGCTCGGCGAAGCGCCGGCCCACCGCCGCGAACTCCAGCCGCCGACGAGCCTGGTGGCGGAAGCTGCGGGCGCGGCGCACGCAGCCCAGCGCCCAGCGCACCGAGCCCATCACCTCCCAGAAGCGCACCGCCTCGGGATCGACCGGCTGGCCGCTGGCTGCCTGATAGGCCGCGAACAGCTCGGCCCGCTGACCGAAGCCGCCCACCGGCCCGGCACCCCCGAAACGCCAGGTGCGCATGCACAGGTAGCCGAGGTCTTCCATGGGATCGCCGAGATGGGCGACCTCCCAGTCGAGCACCGCGCGCAGGCCCTCGGGGCCGACGATGAAGTTGCCGGTGCGGAAGTCGCCGTGCACCACCGCCAGACGCGGGCTGCGCGGCCGGCGCTCGCGACCCCAGCGCAGCGCGAGTTCGATGACCGGCAACGGCCGGCCCACGCCATCGAGCACGCGCTGGTAGAGGGCCAGGGTCTCGTCGGCGCCGAGGCGACCCAGGAAGGGCAGTTGCGCCGGCGCCATGGCGTGCACCGCCGCCAGCGCGCGCGCGCACTGCCCGGTGAGCGCGGCGCGGGCTTGCGTCAGGCCGGCGTCGCGCACGATCCGCGGGCCGAGGGTCTCGCCCTCGACCCGGGCGGTGATCGCGCCGGGGCCGATCAGGTCGTCGGCCTGCAGCAGCGCATGCACCCGCGGCACAGGCACGCCGGCCTCGCCGGCGACGGTCATGGCGGCGAACTCCTGCGCGCCCGAGAGCATCGGCAGCCAGTCGTCCTCGGTGTCGGGCTCGAGGGCGGCGGCCTCGGCCGAGCGCTGCAGCACGAAGCCGCGCCAGTCGCCATCGATCAGCGCCTCGAACGCCCAGGTGGCCTTGTTGGCGCCGGCGGTGAGCGCGCGCAGCCCGCGCACCGGGGCCTGCGCGCCGAGATGGCGCGCGGCGAGCGCATCAACGGACCTGCTCAGTTCCACGGGGTCGGACATCGGCGCCTTGAAGCGAAAGCCCTTGGGTATGCTGGGCCATGCCCGGATCCTCACACAGCCGCGAGGCGCCGGCCCACCGGGCACCGGTGCTCGCGCGGCGCGGCCAGGAGCCATGATGGATTTCGAAATACCCGCAGCAACCCGGGCGCGGCTCGCGGAACTCGATGCCTTCATCGCCCGCGAGATCGTGCCGCTGGAGCAGGCCCACCCCGAGTTCTTCGACCATCGCCGCGAATACGCCCGCACCGACTGGGAACGCGGCGGCGTGCCGCGCGACGAGTTCGAGGAACTGGTGCGCGAGATGAAGCGCCGCGCCGACCGCGCCGGCTTCCTGCGCCTGGGCCTGCCGCGCGACCTCGGCGGCGAGGCGGCTTCGAACCTCGAGGTGGTGATCATCCGCGAGCACCTGTCAGCGCGCGGCCTGGGCCTGCATGGCAACCTGCCCGACGAGTCCTCGCTGGTGCCGAGCATGCCGATGGTGCACATCCTGCATGCCTACGGCACGCCGGCGCAGAAGGCGCAGTACCTGAACGGTCTGGTCACCGGCGAGCACTACATCGCCTTCGCGCTCACCGAGCCCGAGCATGGCAGCGATGCCACCTGGATGGAGTCCACCGCCGTGCGCGAGGGCGACCACTGGGTGATCAACGGGGTCAAGCGCTTCAACAGCGGGGTGCACAAGGCCACCGCCGACCTGGTCTTCGCCCGCACCTCGGGCAAGCAGGGCGACGCCGACGGCATCACCGCCTTCATCGTGCCCATGGACGCGCCGGGCGTGAAGATCGAGTACTACCACTGGACCTTCAACATGCCGAGCGATCACGCCGAGGTGAGCTTCACCAATGTGCGCGTGCCGGCCGACTGCATCCTCAACCGCGAGGGCCAGGGCCTGGTGCTGGCCCAGCACTTCGTGCACCAGAACCGCATCCGCCAGGCCGCGCAAAGCGCAGGGGTGGCGCGCTACTGCATCGCCGAGTCGGTGCGCTATGCCAGCGAGCGGCGCAGCTTCGGCAAGCCGATCGCGCAGCATCAGGCCATCCAGTTCCCGCTGGCCGAGATGCATGCCGAGTGCGAGATGGTGCGCCACTATGTGTTCCGCACCGCCTGGGAGATGGACCGCCAGCCGCACGAGGCGGTCAGCGATCAGGTGGCCATCGCCAACTACCGCGCCAACCGGCTGGCCTGCAATGCCGCCGACCTCGCCATCCAGGTGCACGGCGGCATCGGCTACACCCGCACCAAGGCCTTCGAGCACTTCTTCCGCCACCACCGGCGTTACCGCATCACCGAGGGCTCCGACGAGGTGCAGATCCGCAAGATCGCGGCCTATCTGTTCGGCTTCGCGGGGCCGCGCAAGCGGGCGCGCAAGGCGCGCTGAGACCCGCTCAGGCGCCAGCAGCCGCTGCGCGCTCAGGCGCCGGCAGCCGCGGCGTGCTCAGGCGCCGGGCGGCAGCCAGCGCGGGTTGTCGATGCGCAGGGCGTCGCCAAGGCCCTCGCGCAGATGGGCGAGCAGGGCCGGGGAATCGGCCGGCACGCGGCCGTCGCGGATGCGCCGGCACAGCTCGGCGGCAAGCTCGTCCACCGAGGCAACGGCGCCCGGCGTGGCCGGGTCAGCCACAGGGGCCGCCTCGGCCACCGAGGCGGCATCGCCAGGCATCGGGCCGGCAAGCAGGCGCAGCAGGCCTTCGCGCTCACGGGCCAGCGCGGGCGCGCCAAGGCTCTGCTCCCGCGCGAGGATCTCGAGCAGGCGGTCGATCATGCGCAGCCGGAACTGCTCGGGCGCGGGCAGCAGCGGCGCGATCTCGGCCGACAGCACCTCGCGCACCACCGTGAAGAGATCCTGCGCCGAGGGCTGGCTGGCCGGCATGGCTCGGCTCCGGGCTCAGCGCACGCCGGCCACCACGCGGGCCACCGCCTCGGTGAGCCGCTTGGCATAGCCGATCTCGAGGAACTCGTTGGGGCCGTGCGCGTTGCTCTGCGGCCCGAGCACGCCGGTGATCAGGAACTGCGCCTGCGGGAAGACCTCGCCGAGCATGTTCATGAACGGAATGGTGCCGCCCTCGCCGATCCAGGCGGGCTCGCGGCCGAAGACCGACTGCGAGGCCTCCTGCAGCAGGCCGCGCAGCCAGGGCGCGGTCTCGGGGGCGTTCCAGCCGGTGGCGCCCCAGTCGGCCTTGAAGGTGACCCGCGCCTGGTAGGGCGGATTGCTCTCGAGGGCCTGCTTCATGGCCCGCGTGGCCCGTTCGCCATCGACGGTGGGCGGCAGCCGCATCGACAGCTTCAGCGAGGTCTTGGGCCGCAGCACATTGCCGGCGGCATCGAGCGAGGGCAGGCCGGCCGCGCCGGTGACCGACAGCGCCGGCCGCCAGGTGCGCGCGAGGATGGCCTGCACCGGATCGGTGGTGGTGGGCATGGCATGGGCGTGCTTGTCGTGCGCGGCCGGGTCGGCGCCCGGCTCGTGCGAGCAGCCCACCCAGGGGAAGTGCTTCCAGACCGCGTCACCCAGGATGGCGCCGGCGGCCTGGGCCTGGGCCAGGCGCTCGGCCGGGATCTCGGCATGCAGCTCGGGCAGCAGCACCTCGCCGGTGGCGGCGTTGTCGATGCGGTTGAGCAGCTGCCGCGCGATGCGAAACGACGAGGGCACCAGCCCGCTCGCCATGCCGGAGTGCACGCCCTCGGTGAGCACCTCGACGGTCAGCACGCCGCCCACCAGACCGCGCAGCGAGCTGGTCACCCAGAGCTGGTCGTAGTTGCCGCAGCCGGAGTCGAGACCGGCCACCAGCTTGACCTGGCCCATGCGCGGCGCCAGCAGCTTCAGGTAGGCCGGCAGGTCGGGGCTGCCGCTCTCCTCGCAGGTCTCGATCAGGCCCACGCAGCGCGGCCGCGGCAGCTTCTGGGCGTCGATCGCCTGCACGATGGTGAGCGCGGCGTAGACCGCATAGCCGTCGTCGGCCGCGCCGCGGCCGTAGAGCCGGCCGTTCTCGATCACCGGCGACCAGGGGCCCAGGCCCTCGCGCCAGCCGACCATCTCGGGCTGCTTGTCGAGGTGCCCGTAGAAGAGCACCGAGCTGTCGTTGCCCAGACCGCCGGTGGCCGGGATGTCGAAGAACAGGCAGGGCGTGAGCCCGTCGATGCTGACGATCTCCATCGTCATGCCCGCGATCGGCTGGGCCCGGCACCAGTCGCGCGCCGACTCGATCACCGCCTTCAGGTGGCCGTGCGCGGCCCAGCTCGGATCGAAGCCCGGCGACTTGGCGGGCACGCGGACATAGTCGACCAGCCGCGGCAGCAGGTCGTCATCCCACTTGCGCGCGGTGAATGAGCGGAGTTCGGCGAGGTCCATGGAAGCTCCTGATCAGGCGGCTTGAATGGCCGACTTTTACCACAGCCGGCAGGGGCAGATCGTGGCTCGCCGGCGAGCATGGAAGGCAGGGCAGGCCTCCTGTCATCGCAAGGTCATCGAACGGTCACCGGTTCGTCATGGCAGTCACCGATCCTCGCCGCGTCATCACCCTTTGCGAGGCACACCCCATGAACGATTCGTCGCGCCGGCCGCCGCGAGCCCTTTTCGACTGCCTTCGCGGCATTGCCGTGCTGCTGCTCCCGGTGTTCCTGCTCTCGTGCGGAGAGGCCGGCCCGGAAACGCCCACGCCCGTCTCGCTCACGATGGAGAAGATCGGCGGATTCGACGGCGCGGCGGTCGGCGCGGCCGAAATCACCGCCTATGACGCGGCCAGCAAGCGCCTGTTCGTGGTCAATGGCGCCAACGGGAGCGTGGATGTGCTCGACCTGAGCAACCCCGCAGCGCCGGCCAAGGTGGGCTCGATCAGCGTCACCGCGCTGGGCGGTTCGGTGAACAGCGTGGCGGTGCACGACGGCCTGGTTGCCCTGGCCATCGAGGCCTCGCCCAAGACCAGCCCGGGCAAGGTGGCCTTCTACAACGCGGCCACCCTGCAGCTGCGGCACAGCGTCACCGTGGGCGCCTTGCCCGACATGGTGGTCTTCACGCCCGACGGCAGCCATCTGCTGGTGGCCAACGAAGGCGAACCGAACAGCTACGGCCAGGCCGACTCGGTCGACCCGGAAGGCTCGGTGAGCATCATCCGGGTCAACCGGGAAGGCACGCCCGAGGTGATGACCGCCGACTTCAAGGCCTGGAACAGCCGTGTCGATGAACTTCGCGCGGCCGGGGTTCGCATCTACGGCCCCAACGCCACCGTGGCCCAGGACCTCGAGCCGGAATACATCACGGTGAGCGCCGATGGCCGCACCGCCTGGGTGACGCTGCAGGAGAACAATGCGATCGCCACCGTCGACATCCTCAACGCGCGAATCACCGACATCCGCGCCCTGGGCTACAAGGACCACAGTCTCGCCGGCATGGGCCTCGATGCATCCGACGAGGATGGCGGCACGAACACCAACAGCGGCACGCCGGCGGTCAGGATCGCCACACAACCGGTGCGCGGCCTGTATCTGCCTGATGGCATCGCGAGCTTCTCGCACAGCGGTCAGACCTGGCTGATCACCGCCAACGAGGGCGACGCCCGCGCCGACTGGCCCGGCTTCAACGAGGAGACCCGGGTGCGCGCGCACTGCGACAAGGGCCTTGACCCGACGGTGTTCAGCAACGCCGCCAACCAGATCCTCGACTCGAATCTCGGACGCCTGCGCATCACCACCACGCCCAATGGCGGCTCCACCGGCAGGAATGCGGCCGGGCAGTGCACCGAGCTCTACGCCTTCGGCGCCCGATCGTTCTCGATCTGGAGCACCGACATCAAGCGCGTGCACGATTCCGGTGACGATCTCGAGCAGCGCACCAAAGCGCTGCCCAGCGTGAAGTTCAACGCCAGCAACGACAACGACACGCTGGACAGCCGCAGCCCGAACAAGGGCCCGGAACCCGAGGGCGTGGTCGTCGCGCGCTTCGGCAACCGGTTCCTGGCCTTCGTGGGCCTCGAGCGCGTGGGCGGGGTGATGGTCTACGATGTGAGCAATCCGGCAGCGGTGAGCTTCGTCACCTACCTGAACACCCGCACCGGGGCCACCGGTGATCGCGGACCGGAAGGCCTGCTGCTGATCCCTGCGGCTCAGTCACCCAACGGCAAGCCGCTGCTGGTGGTGGGCAACGAGACCAGCGGCACCACGGCGATCTTCCAGCTGAACTTCAGCTACTGATCGGGCTGACCCACGGTGTCCCCGCAGCCGGGGGCACCGTTGTGCCAGATCAGAAACCGATCTGCACCGAGGCCCGGAAGGTTCTCGGATAGGCCGGAAACAGGTAGGTGCCGCCCCAGTACTGGGTGGGCGCCTCGCGCCAGTAGCGCTTGTCGAGCACATTGTCGATGCCCACCCGCCACAGGAAGCTGCGGCCATCGGCGCGCAGGCGCCAGTTCAGCGCGGTGTCCCACTGTGCGTAACCCGGGATGGACACCGTGTTGTCGCGGGTGACTGCCTTGCGCCCCGACAGCGCCAGCCGGTTGATCCACTGCAGGCCATCCACGCCGGGCACCTGCCAGGCCGCCAGCACGCTGGCCGCAGCCGGGGCGACATTGGTGGGTCGCTTGCCGGCCTCGGTGGCATCGGGCGAGCGCGTGATCTCGGCATCGAGCAGCGTGGCCTGGGCCTGCAGCCACAGCGAGCGCAGCGGCCGGCCTGACCAGGCGAGCTCGACGCCACGATGCCGCGCCTCGCGGGCGCCCGCCTCGCGGCTGGACGTGCCGCTGGCATCGGGCAGGTCGCCCGAGAAGGGCTTGACGATCTCGAACAGGGCCACGCTGAACAGCCCGCCCGAGGGCAGCACCTGCTTGAAGCCCGCCTCGGCCTGGCGGCTGCGCAGCGCCGGCAGCACCGCGCCGGCATTGCTGAAGAGCGAGGGCCGGTTGGGAACCGCCTCGGACTCCACGCCGGTGCCGGCCGACACATAGGCCATGCCGCCGGTCCAGGGTTGCCAGCCGATCGCGCCCCAGCCGGTGGTGAGCGACTGGTCATAACTCAGCGCACGGCTGCCGTCGGTGCGCTGGCTGCCGCGCGAGAGCTCGCTGTGCCTTGCGCCGCCCCACACCGACCAGCCACCCGGCAGGCGCATCGCGTCGGCCACCCAGAACTCGCGCGACCGGCTGTCGCGGAGGGTGTTCAGATCGCCGGGCACCGGGTCGGCGGGCAGCACCACCGGCGTGTGGATGTTGCTGGTGCCGACCCAGTTGTAGGCCTGCCGCGGCTGGTAGCGTTCGCTGTACTCGGCGTCGAGCAGACCGAGGGTGAGCTCATGGCGGATCGCGCCGGTGACCGCCTTGCCGCGCAGCACCGCCTCGCTGTTGCGGTTGACCCGGCGTTCGCCGTCGCTGCGGTAGTCGTAGATGTCGACATCGCCGTTGCCGCACAGGCCGGGATAGACATAGACGGGGCCGCTGCTGCAGCCATCGGGGAAGGCCAGCCGGTCGTTGGTGCGGATCTCCTGCCAGGCATGGCGCAGCGCGAGTTGCCAGTTGTCGGAGAGCGCCTTGCGCCAGGCGATCGAGGCCGCGCTGGCCCGGCTCTCGAAGGGCTGCGACCAGGGCTGGTTGTTGAGGTTGCGACGCGGGTCGATCAGCCCCGGCAGGGTCTCGGCCACGCCGTCGCCGTTGCGGTCGAGCAGGCCGTAGCCGGGCACGCTCACCTGCGAGTACCGGTGCTGCTCGCCCTCGATCTCGAGCACCGAGCGATCGGGCAGGCGCAGGTCGAGGAAGACGCTGGCAAAGCGCCGGTTGCCGGGCGCGTCGCGCACCTCGAGGCGGCGCTCTTCGGCCGACACGTTGACCCGGTAACCCAGCACCTCGCCGGGGCCGGCACGGCCGCCGAGGTCGGCGTGCAGCAGCGCCGAGCCGCGCTCGGAGAGGCCGAAGAACACCTCGCGCAGCGGCGCCGCGGTGGGTCGCTTGAGCACCTGGTTGAGGAGGCCGCCCGGCGCACTGGTGCCGGCCTGGATGCCCGAGGTGCCGCGCAGGATCTCGATCGCATCCTTGTTCTCGAAGGCCATCGGCGTGTGGTTGGACACCGGCAGGCCCTCGCGCCGGTAGTTCTGCGCGTTGTCGAGCAGGAAGCCTCGCACCTGCAGCGACTCGATGTAGCCGATGGCGTTGTAGGCATCGCCCACCGAGGGTTCGCCGCGGATGGCGCCCGACAGGCCGCCGGCGCCGACATCGCGCAGGGTGCCGGCCCGGATCACGCTGATCGACATCGGGGTCTCGGCCAGCGGTGCGCTGGACAGGCCACCCACGGTGGCGGTCTCGGTAGCCGGCGGGAAGGGCCGGGCGAGGACGCGGACCTCGGGGAGCACCGCAGGCGCGGCAGCCCCGGATTGCGCAGCAGCAAGCGGCGTCCAGGCGCTCAGGGCCAGCGCGCAGGCGAGCGCCAGCGGACGGCGGCGCGGGGCCGGGAACGGGTGGGCATGAAACGGTGTGGCCATCGGTGACTCCTCGCGGAACGATGGCAGGCGAGCGGGGCGGATCGAACGAGGGCGCACCGGAAAGCGGCGCCTCGGCCAAGGCCTCCACGCTTCCCTGCGCAAGCATTAACTCGATCAGGTTCCAAGGGTTTTTCTCACCCGTCCGATGACTCGGACCGCAGCCGGCTGCTGCCGCGGTTTTGTGCGGGACCCCTAGCGTGAAACCCGATTGTAATCCTCGGCGCAGGCCCGTGCCAGGCGAAGCCCCTGGTCCAGGCGCGGGCCCGGAGGTCCGGCAAGGCGGTGGTGAGGGATCTGCGCACGCACCAGCGTGCAGCGCAGCCGGGCGTCGAAATCAGCGCGCGCCTGCGGGCCGTCGCGCTGCGCGCCGTCGGGCTCCCAGGGCACCTCCAGGCCGGTGACCAGGGTGAGGGCGTAGCGCTGGTGGTGCCGCAGCGCGGCTGGGGTCAGTCCGGGGTCGACAAACAGCTGTTCGCTGTAGAGCGCGGTGGCCATGGGCGCGGAATCGGCCAGCACCCAGCCCAGACCCTGCGCTGCGGCCCGGGCGATGGCCGCCTCCTCGCGGGCGATCTGCTCGGCCAGCAGGGTGGGCTGCTCATGGGAGCGCGGCGGGCGGCCGTGGCGCGAGACGAAGTCGCGCAGCGCCTCGGGCACCCACAGCCCGGGCAGCGCCTGCGCAAGCGCCCGGCACAGCGTGGACTTGCCGGTGCACTCGGCGCCGAGCAGGGCGATGACAAGGACCGGCATCCCGCCGTTTATACCGCAGCACGCCGGCGATGCGGTCTAATGCGCCATGCCCGACACCCTGCCCGCATGGCGGCGCGCACTGCGGCCCGTGGCCGCGCTGCTCCTTCTCAACGCGATGCTGAGCTTCACCAACTGGTGGCCCACGCCCGCGGTGCGGCCCGACCACCGGATGGCGCCGGAGTTCGTCTGGACCTGGGTCATCGTCCTCGGGCTGACCGCCTGGCGCGGCGGCGTCGGCCGCGGCGCGCTGGCCGTGATCGGCGTCGTCTACACCGGGCTGGTGATCAGCCGCTATGGCGATGTGACCGTCCCCGCCCTGTTCGGCCGCCCGATCAACCTCTACTGGGACGGCGCGCAACTGCCGCGGGTGATCCGGGTGTTCACGCAGGAGCAGCCCTGGTGGCTGAGCGCGGCGGTGCTGCTCGGCTCGGCCGGGCTGCTCTGGGCCCTGTGGCGCGTGATCCACGGCGCGCTCGGCGTGATGGCCCGCGAGGCCGCGCCCTGGGCGCTGCGCCGCCGCGGCGCACTGCTGGCCACCCTGGCCGCAGCGCTGCTGGTCATCGCCAACCATGCCGGCGTGCAGGCCACCTGGCCGGTGGTGTCCAAGCCGGTCACACCCACCTACTGGCGGCAGGCCCGGCTGCTGCTGGCCGCCGTCTCGCCCGCGCACCAGGCCGCGCTGCTGCCGGCGCGCAGCCCGGTCGACGAGGCGATGGACCTGCCGCCCGGCCAGGCGCTGGCCGCGCTGCGCGGCCGCGATGTCTATCTGATGATGCTCGAGTCGGTCGGTGAGGTGGTGCATACCGACCCGCGCGCCCGCCCGGTGCTCGCGCCGCTGCGCGAGCGCTTCACCGCCGAGATCGCGGCAGGCGGCCGGCAGGTGGTGTCGGCCTGGTTCCGCTCGCCCACCTTCGGCGGCGGCTCCGACCTCGCCCAGCTAGGGGTGCTCTCGGGCCTCGACCTGAGCGACCCGATGCGTCACGATGTGCTGCTCACCACCACCCGCCCGACGCTGATCAGCCTGTTCGGCGCCCATGGCTATCGCACCTTCGGCGTGTATGCCTCACTCAGCTGGGAGTGGCCCGAGCGCGCGTTCTTCAACTACCAGGTGTTCATCGACGGCCCGGCGCTGGGCTGGCGCGGGCCGCCGCTGGGCTTCTGGCATGTGCCCGACCAGTTCGCCGCAGCCCGTTTCGAACAGATGCATCCGCGCGGGCCCGATGCCCCGCCGCGCTTCGTGTTCATGCCCACGATGAACACGCACCTGCCCTTCAGCCCGGTGCCCCCCTTCCAGCCCGACTGGGAGCGGCTGCTCGGGCCCGACCCTTATCCCGAGGCCGACGCCCGCCGCGCGC
>NZ_CEXFHW010000029.1:0-28931 GCF_982640115.1 Quisquiliibacterium sp.
ATCGTCCGTGCGGTCGATCGGCCGGTGATCGCTGCCGGGGGCATCGCCGATGCGGCCGGCGTGGCGGCGGCCTTCGCCCTGGGCGCGGCCGGGGTGCAGGTGGGCACCGCCTTCCTGCTCTGCCCCGAGGCCACCACCAGCGCGGTTCACCGCCAGGCCCTGCGCGAGGCTCCGGCGCGCGGCACCGCGCTCACCACGCTGTTCACCGGCCGCCCGGCCCGCGGCCTGATGAACCGGCTGATGCGCGAGCTCGGGCCCCTGGACCCGGCCGCGCCGGCCTTTCCCACCGCCAGCACCGCCATCGGCCCGCTGCGCGCCGCGGCCGAAGCCGCCGGCAGCCCGGATTTCTCGCCCCTGTGGGCCGGGCAGAACACCAGCGGCTGCCGCGAGGCGCCGGCGGCCGAGGTGCTGACCGAGCTGGCCCGCGGCGTGCCGCCGGCGCTGCTCGGTGCCCCGGCATGACCGCGACCATGACCACCCATTGCCGATCCGCGCCGGCTCGCGTCGCGTCGCATGGCATCCGCCGGCCATGCCGCTGCGCCCGCTGATCCGCATTCCCCGCGGCCTGCCGGCCTGGCTGGGCCTGGTGTTCGCGGTGGCGGCCGCGGGCGGCCTTGCACCGGGTGACGCGCCGGTGTTCTACCAGCAGCTCGTCCTGCCGCCCTGGGCGCCGCCCGGCTGGCTGTTCGGCCCGGCCTGGGGCGTGCTCTATCCCATGCTCGGCGTGGCGGCCTGGCTGGTCTGGCGCGCGCGCGGCTGGGGCGGCGCGCCGCTCGCGCTGGGGCTGTTCGTCGCGCAGCTGCTGGCCAACCTCGCCTGGACCTTCCTGTTCTTCAGCTTCCGGCTGGGCGGTATTGCCTTCGCCGAGGCGTTGCTGCTGTGGCTGCTGCTGCTGGCCACGACCATCGCCTTCTGGCGCGTGCGTCCGCTCGCCGGCGCGCTGCTGCTGCCCACGCTCGCGTGGGTGGCGTTCGCGTGCGCGCTCAACCACGCGGCGTGGCGGCTGAACCCGGCGCTGCTCGGGGGCTGAGCAGGGCCGCGGCCGGTCAGCAGCAGCCGAGCGCGCCGCGCCGGTAGAAGGGTCCGAGGTCCTCGGCCATCTCGCGCAGCGTGGCCCGCCATGCGGCGGCCCGCGGATCGGCGGCCAGCGCCGCGCGGGTGCGGGCCAGCAGCTCGGCGCGCAGGGCCGGCTCGTCCACGCCGGTGACGCGGCCCTCGGCCACCACGGGCCGACCGCCCACGAAGAGCGCAGCCACATGCCCGCCGTGGCCCCGTGCCATCAGCAGATCGAGCGGATCCACATCCGCGAAGAGGCTGTCGTCGTCGAGGCTCTCCCAGTCGAGCACCAGCACGTCGGCGGGGCAGCCCAGCGCGAGCAGCGGGCCGGTCGCGGCATCGCCCGCCGTCGAGGCCGGCATCGGTCCGTCGACGCTGCGTCGGCCATGGCGCAGCGCGAAGTCCCAGAGCTGGGCCCGCGACATGGCTTCCTCGAAGCCCCAGCCGCGGTGCAGCGCCCAGGCCAGCCGCAGTTCGCGCAGTCCGTCGTCGTCCTCGTCGAAGGCCATGCCGTCCAGGCCCATGGCCACCCGGCAGCCCTGCCGCAGCATCTCGGCCACCGGCGCGATGCCCGAGCGCAGGCCGAGGTTCGAGGAGGTGTTCACCGCGATGGTCACGCCGCGCTCGGCCAGCAGCGCGAGCTCCTCGGGGCGGGCCCAGGCGCAGTGGGCCAGGGTGAGACGCGGGCTGAGCAGCCCGATCGCATCGAGCATGCGCACGATGCCCTCGGGCTGCACCCGGTCGGCCCACTCGCGCTGGTAGCGGGTCTCCAGCAGGTGCATGTGCACGCCGCGGCCGGTGTCGGCCGAGGCCTGCGCCACGGCCGCGAGCAGGGCCGGGCTGCACCACTGCACCGCGGTCGGTCCGTACTGCACCGAGACCTGTCCGGCAAGCCCGGCCTCGTCCACCGCGGTGGCGAGTTCATCGACCCGCGCGAGATGGGCGGCGGGAGGCTCGGCGCGCACCGACAGGCGCTCGTGCACCGCGCCCGGATGCCGGGGCGCAGCGCCGCCAGCACGGTGTCGTCATCGGCGTAGCCGATGCCCTGCCGGTCGCGGATGGCCACCGCCAGCCCGATGCGGATGCCGACATCGCCGGCCGCGCGAGCCACCGCCAGCGCTTCGTCGAGGTAGGGTCGGCCGCCCTGCACCCGGGTGTAGTGGACCATCACCCGGGCCGCGCCCTTGCGCGCCGAGCGCGCGAAGGAGGTGGCGGCGCAAAGCCAGGGATCGACCCCGGGCAGCACGCCGAGCCAGGCCAGCCAGGTCTCCAGCGGCTGCTCGGCCGCGCCGAGCGTGGCGCTGCGGAAGGTGCGGGCATGGTCATGGGCATTGACCAGCGCCGGCATCGCCAGCCGGCGCGGGCCGGGGGCCGTGCCGGGCAGGGGCTCGATGCCGGTGATCCGGCCCTCGGCCATCCGCAGCCGACGATGGGCCTGTGCCGGCGCCCGTCCGGGATCGGCGAGCAGCCAGGCCAGATCGAGCGTTGACGCGAGGCCCGCGCTCACTTCGCGGCCCAGCGACGCTCCGCGAGCGGCGGCAGGAAACGGCGGTCGAAGATCTCGCCGGCGGCCGGCGCGCGGGGCAGGTCGAAGGCAGCCTTGAGCTGGTTGACCGAATTGGCGAGCCGCGTGTCGCTCACATCGCCGAAGCCGCCGGCCAGCACTTCCGGGGTGAGCATGGCGGTGCGCAGGGCATAGAGCAGCCGGCGCTTCTCGAGATCGCGGTTGATCAGCGGCTCGCGCCGGGCCAGCGCCGCGATCGCCGCGTCAGGATCGGCGGCGGTGTCGCGGATGCCCTTGTGGATGGCGCGCACCAGGCCGGCCACGGTCTGCGGCCGCTCCCTGACCAGGGCCTGCGAGACCAGGATGCCGTTGCCGTAGAGGTCGATGCCGTGATCGGCATAGTGGAACCAGCGGATGTCCTTGTCGGGATCGACACCCTGCGCGATCAGGTTCATGTAGGCGGTTACCGAGAACACCGCCGACGCATCCACATGGCCCTGCAACAGGAACTGCTCCTGCAGGTTGGGCGCCATGTTGGTCCATTTGACCTTCGCCGCATCGAGGCCGGCCTTCTCGGCCAGCACCGGGAACATGCGCGCCGCCGCGCCGCCAGCCGGCGTGCCCAGGGTGCGGCCTTCGAGGTCCTTCAGGCTGCGCACCGGCCCCGCGGTGCGGGTGATCAGCGCGAAGGGCGAGCGGTTGTAGATCATCATCACCATCACCGGCGCGCTGCCCGGCCTTGCGGCCGCGTTCTGCGCGATGGCGTTGATGTCGCCGAAGGCGGCCTGGTAGGCACCGGCCATTACCTTGGTGACCGCCGCGGCCGAACCGTCGCCCTGGTCGATGGTCATGGCGATCTTTTCGGCGGCGAAATAGCCGCGGTCTTCGGCCAGGTAGTACCAGGCATGGATGCCCTGCAGCTTCCAGTCCAGCACGCAGCGGATAGGCACCAGCTCCTGGGCGCGGGCGGGCGCGAGGCCCAGCGTGCCGAGGGTGCCGAGGGTGCCGAGTGCGGCGGCGGCGCCGAGCGCGGCGCGCCGTTGGCGCGAGCGTGGGGCAAGGCTCATGGTCGAAGACTCCTGAGGGGTTGGGAGCGGATGCGCGGCCGGGGCTCAGCCCATCGCCATGTCGGTCTTGCGCTGGGTCCAGCCGGTGAGCCGGGCCTCGATGAAGGCAGAGATCGCATAGAGCGCCACCCCCATCACGGCGAGGATGAACAGGCCGGCGAACACCAGCGGCACATCGAAGTTGCCGCTGGCGATCATCATCACGTTGCCGATGCCCTTGTTGGCGGCCACGGTCTCGGACAGCACCGAGCCGACGAAGGCCAGCGTGATGGCGATCTTCAGCGACGCGAACAGGTAGGGCAGGGCGCGCGGCAGGCCGACATTCCAGAGGATGTCGAGGCGGCTTGCGCCGAGCACCTTGAGCACATCCTCGAGCTCGGGCTCGGTGGTGGCCAGGCCGGTGGCCACGTTGACCACCACCGGGAACACGCTGATCACCATCGCGGTCATGATCGCCGGCACCGTGCCGGCGCCGAACCACACCACGAAGATCGGCACCACCGCCACCTTGGGGATGCTCGAGAAGCCCACCAGCAACGGGTAGGCGACATCGTAGGCCAGCCGCGAGCTGCCGATCAGCACGCCGATCAGCACCCCGGCGAGCACGCCCAGGCCGAAGCCGGCCAGGGTGGTGCTGAGGGTCTGCACGGTGTGCGGCCACAGCAGCGGCAGCTTCTGGATGAGCACGGCGAGGATCTGCGAGGGCCGCGGCAGCACCAGGTCGGACACCCCGAAGGCGCGGCAGCCGGCTTCCCAGAGCAGGAAGAAGCCGATCAGGGCGCCGGCCGAGAGCAGGCGCTGGCGAAGGCGCGTGGCGGGAGTGCTCATCAGGCGGCTCCGGTCAGGGGGGCGGTGTCGGTACGGGCGTGGGCGATGCGCATGCGCAGCGCCTGCACCAGTTCGGCGAAGGGCGGCGCGTAGCTCATCTCGAGGGTGCGCGGCCGCGGGAAGTCCACCGCACGGTCCTCCAGGATGCGGCCCGGCCGCGCGCTCATCACGCAGATGCGGTTGGCCAGGTAGGCCGATTCGCGCAGGTCGTGCGTGACCAGCAGCACCGTGGGCCGCTGCGTGATCCAGAGCTGCTGCAGGATCGCCCAGAGCTCCTCGCGCGTGAACTGGTCGAGCGCGCCGAAGGGTTCGTCGAGCAGCAGCAGCTGCGGCTCGTGGATGAGCGCCCGGCAAAGCGAGGCGCGCTGCAGCATGCCCCCGGAGAGCTGCCAGGGGCGCTTGCTGCCGAAGCCCGCAAGGCCCACCTGCGCGAGCAGTGCCTCGGCCCGGTCGGCGTATTCGCCGCGCCGCTTGCGTCGGTACTCGCTGCGGAAGGGCTCGACGATCTTCAGCGGGATCATCAGGTTCTCGCGGATGGTGAGCCAGGGCAGCATGGTGGGGTTCTGGAAGGCCAGCCCGATGCGCACCGCCTGGCTGCCCACCGCGCCCACCTCGCGCCCGCCCACGATCACGCCGCCGGCGCTGGGCCGCAGCAGCCCGGCCACCAGCTTCAGGATGGTCGACTTGCCACAGCCGCTGGGGCCCACCAGGGCCACGAAGTCGCCCTGCCCGATGCGCAGGCTGGTGCTTTCCAGCGCCAGCGTGGCGCCCTCGCCCGCGCCGTAGCGCATGGTCACGTCGGCCAGGTCGATCACGGCATCGGCGCTCATGGTTCCATCCTCACGATCGCGCAGACCGGTCCGCCACCGGCCGGGCCCTGGTGTTCAGCGCCGCCCGACACATAGAGCGCGGTGTGGCCGGCGATCGAGGCCAGCACCCCGCCGACCGCGGCGCGGGCATGGCGGGTGGCGTTGATGTCGGAATCGTTGAGCATGGTGTGGCGCGCGCCGCGCACCGCGCCCTCGGGGCTGGCTTCGGCCTTGGCCAGCAGGTTCACCAGCCGCGCGGCGATCGCCGGCGCATCGGTGTCGGGGTCGAGCGCGAAGCGCTCGCGCAGCAGCCGGCGCACCGAGGCGGCGTCGATCGCGTCGCGCATCACGGTGTGGCCGATGCGCAGCGCCGAGGCGCTGCCGGCGGCCTCGCCGAACACGATCACCACATTGCCGTCGAGCTCGATGCCGGCCGAGGCCGAGGCGCGCGCCGAGTGCAGAGACCAGTCGGTGAGCACCGCGTGCTCGTCGATGGCTGCGGGCGCGACTTCGCCGAGCGCCACCGCCACGCCCAGCGCCGAGGCGCCGCGTGACCAGCCCATCGACTCGTAGGTGTCGCGGGTGACCGGTGCCATGCCGGCGGCCTGGGCCGTGGCAATCTTTGCCGAGGTGAGCAAAGGGCACTTCACCTGCACGAAGTGCACATCGGCCGGGTCGTCGATGCCGGCATCCCGCATCGCGGCGCGCACCGCCTCGGCCGTCGCGCTGATCTGCGCGGCGCGGCCGAGTTCATGCGGCGCGAAATCGCGGGTATGGGCGATGCCCAGCACCAGCCGCTTGCCCGGTCGGGCCTGGTCGGCGGCCACCTGCCGGCGGGCAAACACCGTGAAGTGGGGCGACAGCACGCCCTCGGTGCCGCCCGACATCACCAGCGCCACCCGATCGTGGACCTGCGCGGGCGTGCAGCCGAGCAGCGGTGCGAGCAGGTGGCACCAGGCCTGCGAGGCGAGCTCGCGGGTGTAGTCGTTGACGCAGCCATTGCCCTCGGTCTTGCCCATCACCGCCACGATCTCGGCGGGCACCAGTTCACCGGCATCGATCAGCGCCTGTACGCCGCCGAGGTCGGCCGGCCCGCGGCAGGGCACCCGCCAGGCCTGCACCTGCTGCGCACCCGCAGGTCGGGGGGGCGCATGCGTCGCCATGGTGTCGGTTGCGGCGCTCATCGCTGCGCCTCCGGCACCGGCAGCGCGTTGGGCGGCACGCCGGGCGGCGTGGTCAGGATGGCGGCCGTGCTGAGCTCGGTGTTGCGCGGGCGAGCCGGCGGCATCTGCTGGCGCTCCTTCACCGAGCGGCCCCAGCCGGTGGCCTCGCTCACCAGGCGGCCCTCGCGCATCACGAAGCGGCCGCGCACCAGGGTGTGGACCGGGCAGCCGCGCACCGCGCGGCCGTGCCAGGGCGAGATCCGGCTGATCGACTGCAGACCGTTCTGGGAGATGACCGCGGTGCGGTTCATGTCCACCACCGCGATGTCGGCGTCGGCGCCGGGCGCGATCACGCCCTTGGGTCCGTAGATGCCCCAGGCGCGCGCCGGCGCCACTGCGCTCCAGCGCACGTAGTCCATGAGCGTGGCGCGGCCGCGGCCGATCTCGGTGAGCATCAGCGGCATCTGCGTCTCGACGCCCGGAAAGCCGCAGTCGCAGTCCCAGATGCTTTCGCGCTGCTTCTCCTCGGGGGTGTGCGGCGCGTGGTCGGTGGCGATCATGTCGATCGTGCCGTCCACCAGGGCATCCCACAGCGGCTGGTTGTGGCGCGCCTCGCGGATGGGCGGGTTCAGCCGCATGATGCCGCCCAGCTTGAGCATCCGTTCGGTGTTCAGCAGCAGGTACTGCGGGCAGGTCTCCACGGTGATGTCCACACCGCGCCGCTTGGCCTCGCGCACCAGGAAGAGGGAGTCGGCGGCGCTGTGGTGGGCGATGTGCAGCCGCGCGCCGGTCCACTCCGCCAGCGTGATCACCCGGCCGATCGCCTCGATCTCGGCCACCGCGGGCCGCGAGGCGAGGTGGGCCATGGCATCGATGCGGCCTGCCGCCTGCATCTTCTGCTGGCGGCGGAACAGGATGGAGGAGTTCTCGGCGTGCACTGCGGTGCGGTAGCCGAGCAGCGCGAGCTTCTCGAAGCCTTCCAGCAGCGCGCCATCCGAGGGCGCGGGCAGGTTGCCGAAGGTGTTGCCCACGAAGGCCTTGAAGCTGGTCACGCCGGCGTCCAGCAAGGCCTCGAGATGGTCGACGGTGTCGTCGCCGAGCAGGCCGTGGATACCGTAGTCCACATAGGATGCCGCCGCAGCCTGCTGCTTCAGACGCAGCGCCGCCACCGTGCCGGTGGGCGGGTTGGTGTTGGGCATCTCGAACACGGTGGTCACGCCGCCGCAGGCGGCCGCCGCCGACCCGGTCTTCCAGGTCTCCTTGTGCGGATAGCCCGGGTCGCGGAAGTGCACATGGCTGTCGATCGCGCCGGGCAGCAGGTACAGGCCATCGGCGTTCAGGGTCTCGCGGGCCGGGGGCATCAGGTCGTCATGGCCCACGGCCACCACCTTGCCGCCGGCAATCGCCACCGACGCCGGGCGGATCGCCTCGGGCGATACCACCTGCGCGCCGCGGATCACCAGGTCGATCTCGGGTTTCATCGCGTCCTCCTCAGAGCGCGGCCCAGCCGCCATCCACCGGGAGGTCGGTGCCGGTGATCTGGCGCGACACCTCGCTGGCGAGGAACAGGCAGGCGTTGGCGACATCGGCGTCGGTGCTGACCCGGCGCAGCGCGTAGTCGGCGGCATGGCGGGTCATCGCCTCCTCCAGGCTGATGCCCAGGGTGCGGGCCATGTTGGCGCAGACCTTCTCGCGAAAGCGCGGCCCGTCGACCATGCCCGGCGCCACGCAGTTGATGTTGATGTTGTGCGGCCCGGCCTCCAGCGCGAAGCTCTTGGTGATGCCGCGCAGGCCCCACTTCGAGGCCGAGTAGGCCATGCGGCCGGCGCGCCCGCGCATGCCGAAGGTGCCGCCCACATTGACCACCTTGCCGCCGTGCTGCGCGATCATCGTCGGCAGCACCGCGCGCATGGTGTTGAAGCAGCCCTTCATGTTGAGCTGCACGATCTCGTCGAACTCCTCGGGCGTGGTCTCCCAGCCGGTCTTGCCGATCGGGCCCGAGCCGCCGGCCACATTCACCAGCACATCGATGCGGCCGAAGGCCTGCAGCGCGGCTGCGGCCAGCGCCTCGGTCTGCGCCGCCACGGTGAGGTCGCAGGCGACCACGATCGCTGGCACGCCCAGCGCGCGAGCCTGCTGCGCCACCGGCTCGATGGCGGCGAGGTCCCGGCCGGCCAGCACCAGGCGCGCGCCCTCGCGGGCGAAGGCCAGGGTGATCGCCGCACCCATGCCCTTGGCAGGGCCGGTGATCACCGCCACCTTGTCGGTCAGCTGAAGATCCACGGCATCGGCCTCAGAAGAGCTTGGCCGGGCGCTCGGCGCGCGGCGGCAGGAAGCTGCGGTCGAAGACCTCGGTCGGCGCGGGGCTGCGCGGCAGCTGGTTGGCCTCGACCACGATCCCGATCGCCTTGCGCAGGCGGGCGTCATCGACATCGCCCACGCCCAGGCGCGCGAGCTCGGGATGGCTCATGTCGCTGCGCAGGGTGAACAGCAGCTTCTCCTTCTCGACCTCGCGCTTGAGCAGGGGCTCGCGCTTGAGCACGGTCTCGATCGCCGCGTCGGGGTCGGCGATCACATCGCGCATGGCGCGGGTGAGCGCGCGCAGGAAGCCCTGCACCGCCTTCGGGTTGTCCTTCACGAAGCCGCGCGAGAAGAACACCGCGTTGGAGTAGAGATCCATGCCGTGCTCGCCGTAGCGGATGAAGCGCAGCTCCTTCGTCGGGTCCAGGCCCATCGCCTTCGCGCTGAAGCTCACCGTGGTCACGAAGCCGAACACCGCATCCACCTGGCCGCGCATCAGCATCTGCTCGCGCAGGTTGGGCGCCATGTTGCTGATCGACACCTTCGAGGCGTCGACGCCGGCCAGCCGCGCGAAGGCCGGGAACAGACGCAGCGCGGCGTCGTTGGCCGGCCCGCCCACGGTGCGGCCCTCCAGGTCCCTGGGCGAGCGGATCGGGCTGTCCTGCTTGACCACGATGGTGAAGGGCGGGGTGTTGTAGATCATGAACACCGCCAGCGGGGCGTCGGCGGGCCGGCGCGCCGAGAAGTCGATCACCGCATTCAGATCGCCGAAGCCGGCCTGATAGGCGCCCGAGGCCACCTTCGGGATCGAGGCCGCCGAGCCCTCCCCCTGGTCGATCTCCACATCGAGGCCCTCGGCCTTGAAGTAGCCCTTGTCCTGGGCCATGAAGAACCAGGCCTGCGGGCCTTCGTACTTCCAGTTCAGCACCATCTTGATGCGGGTCTGGGCCGTGGCTGCGACGGGCACGGTGCCCAGGGCGATGCCGGCCGCGGCCAGCAGGCCGGCCAGGGCGCGCGATGCGGTGCGCCGGTTGATCAGGCTCATGTCGAACTCCTCTTGGGTCGGGAAGGGGAAGCCGCGCGCGTGGCGCCGACGGTGCGGGCCTTGTCACGGGGCGTGGGCAAGGCCGCCAGCAGGTCGGCGGCGGTGGCGGTGAAGCCGTGCAGCTGTCGCACGATGAAGTGGATGGCGCGGCTGACATAGGCCGGCGAGGGCGTGCTGCAGGCGTCTTCCAGCAGCAGGCAGTCGTAGCCGAGAAAGCCCGCGTCCTGCAGCGTGGAGAACACGCAGCGGTCGGTGTTCACGCCGGCAAAGAGCAGGGTCTGCAGGCCCTGGCCGCGCAGCACGCTGTCGAGCTCGTTGTCCCAGAAGCCGCTCAGGCGGTGCTTGAAGACCGTGATGTCGCCGGGCGCGGGCGGCAGTTCGTCCACGGCCTGCGCGCCCCAGTGGCCCGGTACCACCGACAGGCCGCGGTCCTCCGGCGAGGCCTCGGCGTAACCCGCCCGATCGGCGCCGCCGTCACGCGGGTGGCGCCCCTTGAACTGGATGGTCGGGCTGAGATTCAGCCGGTCGGGTCGGACGCCCCAGTGCAGCCAGACCACCGTGCCGCCGGCCGCGCGCCAGGCCGGCAGCAGCCCGGCGATCACCGGGATCGGCCGGCGCATCGGCCGCACATCGATGCCCTTCTGGCCGAACCATCCCTTCGGGTGGCAGAAGTCGTTCTGCATGTCGACGATCACCAGCGCGCTGCGGGCGAGGTCCAGGCGCAGCGCCTGCGGCTGCGCCGGCAGCGTGAGCGGGCGCGGCCGCTTCGGCTGCCGCACCAGCGAGACCGTGTCGCCGGTCAGCGTCCAGGCGTTGTGCGCGGCCGGGCCGTAGACGCCCGGTTGTGGTGCGCGCGCCGCGCCCGTTGGCAGGGCAGCCACCCCAGGCTGCGCGGTGCTGGTGCGTGTGCGGGAGGTTCGGCGGGTCATGCCGGCAGGTCACGCATCTCCCGTGCCTGAAAGCGTCCACCAAGCATGCTGAATGACCATTGCACTGTTGCCAAAACGGCAACGGTTCTATGATCGGCCCATCCCCATCCCCATCCCTGTACCGCAGCCCATGAACCACCTGCGCTTCCTTCGCTATGTCGACGAGATCGCCCGCGCGGGCTCCATCCGCGGCGCGGCCGAGCGGCTGCATGTCGCGCCCTCGGCGGTCAACCGCCGGTTGCTCGACCTCGAGGAGGAACTCGGCACGCCGATCTTCGAGCGGCTGCCGCGCGGCATGCGCCTCACCGCTGCCGGCGAACTCTTCATCGACTATGTGCGCAGCCGGGCCGCGGCGCTCGACCATGTCCGCTCGCGCATCGAGGAGTTGCGCGGGCTGCGTCGCGGCACCGTGCGGGTGGCGATCAGCCAGGCGCTGGCGCCGTCCTTTCTCGCGCCGGTGATCGCGCGCTTCCGGCGCAGCCATCCGCTGGTGGACTTCCAGGTGCGGGTGTTCGACCACGGCCAGGCGCTGACCGCGCTGCGCGCCTTCGAGATCGATCTGGCGCTGGTGTTCAACCTGCCGGCGCAGCCCGGGGTGGAGCGTCAGGTGCTGCTCGAGCAGCGGCTGCACGCGATCATGCATGCCGAGCACCCGCTCGCGCGCGCGGGCCGCGCTGGCGTGCGGCTGCGCGAGTGCGCCGAGTGGCCGCTGGCCCTGCCCGACCGCGACACCGGCGGGCGCCAGATGCTCGAGCGATTCCTTGTGCGCAGCTCGGTGCGGCTGCGCCCGGTCATCGAGAGCAACAGCTTCGAGTTCCTGCGCAGCTGCCTGGAAGACCGCGAGTCGATCAGCTTTCAGATCGGCATCGGCGCGCTGATCGGCCGTGCCGATCTGGTGGCCCGGGTGGTCGACGACGCCGGCTTTCCGCGTGGCGATCTGGTGCTGGCCCACCTCGCCGGCCGGCAGCTGCCGGCGATCGCCCACGCGTTTGCCGGCGCTGTGCGACAGGCGCTCAGCCGCCCGGCGTCGGCAAAGTCGCGCTAGGCGATGCGCGTGCTGCGGCCCTGCCAGTAGCGGTCGCGCAGCAGCCGCTTGTAGAGCTTGCCGGTGGGATGGCGCGGCAACTCGGCCTCGAAGTCGATGCTGCGCGGGCACTTGATGTGGGCCAGCCGCTCGCGGCACCAGGCGATCAGCTCGGCTTCCAGAGCGGGGCCGGCGCGGGCCATGTCGCGTGGCTGGACCACGGCCTTCACCTGCTCGCCGAACTCCTCGTCGGGCACGCCGAACACCGCCACATCGACCACCTCGGGGTGGGTGACCAGCAGATTCTCGGCCTCCTGCGGGTAGATGTTCACCCCGCCGGAAATGATCATGTAGGCCTTGCGGTCGGTGAGGTAGAGGTAGCCCTCGGCGTCCACCCGTCCGACATCGCCCAGCGTGGTCCAGCCATGGCGGTTGCGCGACTGCGCGGTCTTGTCGGCATCGTTGTGGTACGCGAAGGGCTTGCCGTTGGCGAAGTAGACCGTGCCCTCCTCGCCCACCGGCAGCGCGTTGCCCTCATCGTCGCAGATGCGCAGCTCGCCGATCATCGCGCGGCCCACCGTGCCCTTGTGGGTGAGCCAGTCGGCCGAGCCGACCATGGTGACGCCGTTGCCCTCGGTGCCGGCGTAGTACTCCCAGAGCACCGGCCCCCACCACCCGATCATCTGCTCCTTCACCGGCACCGGGCAGGGCGCGGCGGCGTGGATCGCGCAGCGCAGGCTGGAGAGGTCATAGGCGGCGCGCACGGCCTCGGGCAGCTTGAGCATGCGCACGAACATCGTGGGCACCAGCTGGCTGTGGGTGACGCGGTGTTCCTGCACCAGCCGCAGGTACTCCTCGGCATCGAAGTGCTCCATCAGCACGCAGGTGCCGCCCAGGCGCATCACCATCATGTTGAAGCGCAGCGGCGCGGCGTGGTAGAGCGGCGCCGGCGAGAGGTAGATGCTGTGCTCGTCGATGCCGTAGACCCTGCGGGCCAGCTCGATGCCCGGCCCGGGTGCGTCGATGGCGGGCTGCTCGGGCAGCACCGACACACCCTTGGGGCGGCCGGTGGTGCCCGAGGAGTAGAGCATGTCGGTGCCCGCGGTCTCGTCGGCAATGCGGGTGGCGGGCTGCGTGGCGAGCGTGCCGGCGAAGTCCTGCCATCCCGGCGGTGTCGCGTCGATCATCAGCCAGCTGTGCACCCCCGGGCAGTGGGCGGGCAGATCGGCGGCGGTGCCGGCGAGCGCCGCCGAGGACACCACCAGCCGCGCGCCGCAGTCGTTGATGATGTAGGCGGCCTCGGCGGTGGTGAGCCGCGAGCTGATCGCGGTGTAGATGATGCCGGCGCGCTGCGCGCCCCACAGGATCTCGAAGAACCTCGGATGGTTCTCGAGCATCACCGCGATGTGCTCGCCGGCGCGCACGCCGCGCGCCCGCAGCAGCTGGGCGAACTGGTTGCTGCGGGCCTCGAGCTGCCCGTAGGTGACGGTTTCGCCCGACCCTGCCATCCGGTAGGCGGGCTTGTCGGGGAACCGCGCCGCATGGATGCAGGGATGCATGGCGGCGACCTCAGTCGATCTTCACGCGCAGCTCGCCCAGGCCCGCCACCCGGCCCACCAGCAGGTCGCCGCGGCCGACCGCGGCCACGCCCTCGGGGGTGCCGGTGAAGATCAGGTCGCCGGGCATCAGCTCGAACAGGCTGGAGAGGTGCTCGATGGTCTCGGCCACGCTCCAGATCAGCAGCGAGATGTCACTGGACTGCCGGGTGGCGCCATTGACCTCGAGCGAGATCGCGCCCTTCACGTAGTGGCCGGTGGCCGAGGCGGGATGGATCGGGCCGATCGGGCCGGAGTGGTCGAAGGCCTTGCCCACTTCCCAGGGCCGGCCCTGCTTCTTGGCCTCGCCCTGCAGATCGCGGCGGGTCATGTCCAGGCCGATGGCATAGCCCCAGACATGCGCATGCGCGTCGGCCGCGGCGATGTTGCGCCCGCCCTTGCCGATGGCCGCCACCAGCTCGATCTCGTGGTGCAGGTCGCTGGTGCGCGCGGGGTAGGGCATCACGCCGGTGCTCCCCTCGGGCACCACCACCAGGGCGTCGGCCGGCTTCATGAAGAAGAAGGGCGGCTCGCGGCCGGTGAAGCCCATTTCCTTGGCGTGCTCGACATAGTTGCGGCCGACGCAGTAGACGCGGCGCACCGGGAAGGTCTGTTGGGTGCCGGCGACGGGGATCTCCACCGGCGCGGGGGCAGCGACGACATGGCTCAAGGCAGGCTCCTGGCGGGAAACGAAAGGCGGGTTGGCGGGGCAGTGCGGGGCATCAGGGCAGTGCGACTATACCGCCGCCTGGGCGCCGCCCAGGGCCGCGATCAGCGCATCGAGCAGGCGCGAGAGTTCGCCGGTCATCAGGCTCATGTCGCTCGCGAAGCGTTCGGCCGCGTCGCCCTCGTGGCCGGCGGCGGTCTCCTTGATGACATCCTGCGGCCGGATGCGGCGGATCTCCATCCGGTCGGTGAGCACGAAGGCCACCCGCGCCGACCAGGTGAGTGCGAGCCGCGCGCACTGCTTGCCCGCGCGGGTGTGGCGCAGGATGTCCTCGTGATCCAGGGTCTGGTTGGCGAAGCGCACGCTCGCCTTCGAGTCGCGGGCCCGCAGCTCGGCGTCCTGGTCGATGGTGAAGCCTGCCGGCGCCTCGCCCTCGGCCAGCCAGGCGGTCATCTCGCCGGCCGGCGAGGCCTCGGTGCGCAGCGGGCGGATCACCAGGCCCTCCACCGCCTTGAGCAGCAGGCCCACCACCTCGTCGGCCCGGGCGGCCGAGACCGCCTCCACCGCCAGCCGGCGCGCGGCCGGATCGATCCACACCCGGGTGTCGCTGCTCAGGCTGAAGGCCCGGGGCAGGAGCTCGTCACGGACCTGGTCCTTGAGCTCGCGCAGCCGCTTGCGGCCGGGCTTGAAGCCCTCTTCGGCCTCGATGAGGCGCGCGCGTTCGGCCACGGTCTGGGTGATCACGCGGGCCGGCAGCAGCTTCTTCTCCTGGCGCAGGCTCAGCAGCAGCTGGCCGCCCACCGAGCAGACCAGGGCCGGGTCGTCGGGCTGTGGCGGTGCCCAGCCCACCCGCAGGGCTTCCAGCCGGCCGCCGGGGATGAAGGCCTGCGGGGCGAGCAGCGGGCCGAGTTCCTCGGCGCTGAGGGGCAGCGTGCCGGGCAGGGTGTAGACGATCAGGTTCCTGAACCACATGGGGGGTGCGCCGTTGCGGGAAAGCCCGGAAGTATGCGGCACCGGCCGGCCGCGGCGCGCTGCTCAGGCCGTGGCCGTGGCCAGCGCGAGCAGGTGCTCGCGCACGGTCTGGGGCGCTTCCATCGGGATGAAGTGAGTGCAGGCTTGCAGCGTTTCGATCGTGACGCCTGGGGCGGCCACGCGGATCTCGGGCAGCATCTGGGCGGTGGTCGAGCCATGCCCAGCCACCAGCAGCCGCGCCGGCACCCGCAGGGCGCGCAGCGCGGCCAGGGTGTCATGGCGGTGCGCCGCGAAGGTGGCGCTCTCCCAGGCCGGGCTGCAGCGCAGCCGCACGCCGCCGCCCGGGGCCGGGCCGACGCCGTCGGCCACATAGTCCTCGAGGAAGCCGGGCTGCCAGGTCCTGAAGGCGCCGCGGCCGGTGTAGCTCGCCAGCGCCGCGGCGGGGCTGTCGAAGTCGGCCCGCCGCCGGCCGGCGGCGCGGGCAATCGGCAGGCGCCGGCGCAACAGCCGCGGCGCGAAGGGCAGCAGCAGCCAGCGGCGCCAGGCCGAGGGCACGGTGGCGGGATCGATCATCAGCAGCCCACCGGCAAGGTCGGGTCGGCGGGCGAGCGCGAGCAGGGCGACCGTGGCGCCCATGGAGTGTCCGGCGATCACGCGGGGGCTGCCCTGGCCGCGGCTGAGCTGGTCGATGGCCGCGATCACATCGGTGGCATAGCCCTGCCAGTGCATGAGCCGCCCCGGGCGCGCCGGCAGGCTGCTCAGGCCATGGCCGCGCAGGTCGAGCGCCACCACCCGCCAGGGCGGGGCCAGCGGCGCGAGCAGCTGGCGGTAGGTCAGCGCGTTGAACCCGGTGGCATGCAGGAAGACCAGGTCAATCCGGCCGTGGGCCGGTCCGAAGTTCAGGCCGGAGATATGGCCGCCGGCCAGCGGAAGGGTAAAGCGCTGCATCGGCGCTCCAGTCATCGGGCAGCCGAGAGCATAGCCGCCGCGATGTCAGTGGGCGCTGGCTTTGTCGGCGAGCGTTTCGGCAGCGAGCGCAGGTGTCACGGCCTGGGCATCGCAGCCGAGCACCAGCAGGGCCGGCGCGCCATCAACCGGAGCGTCACGGTTGATCCCGCCCAGGGTGGTGCGCAGCACCCGCTGCGTCGGCCGCGAGGCATCGATCACCCAGGCCGCGGGCAGGCTGGCGGGCAGGCCCAGCACCAGCAGCGTGGCCCGCACCCGCGCCGCGCAGCCGGCGGCCATGTAGAGCGCGCCACCGCCGGCAGCCAGCAGCGGCCGGGCCCAGGAGAGGTCGGCCGCGTCGCCGGCCTGCACCGTGGGGGTGGTGAGGACCAGCGCGCGGCGCTCGCCGCGGCGGGGCAGGGGTGTGCCCAGCGCGGCGAAGGCGGCCTGGGCCGAGGTGATGCCGGGTGCCACGCCGTAGCCGATGCCGGCCGCGCGCAGGGCGTCGATCTCCTCCTGGGCCCGGGCGAAGATCAGCGGATCGCCGCCCTTGAGCCGCACCACCAGCCGATCGGACGCCATCCGCGGGTCGGCGAGCAGCGCCCGGGCGTGGTCCACCAGCAGGGTGTTGATGCGCGACTGCGGTGTGCTCGGCCGGCCGGCCCGCTTGCCCACCGGCACCCGCAGGGCCTGCGGCGCGAGCGCGAGGATGGCCTCGGCCACCAGCGCGTCGTGGATGAGCACGCTGGCCCGCGCAAGCAGGCGCAGGGCCTGACCGGTGAGCAGATCGGGGTCGCCGGGCCCCGCGCCCACCAGCCACACCCGCGGCGCGGCGGGCTCAGCCACGGATCACGCCCGCGGCCAGGGTGGCGAACTCGCCCGGCTCCAGCAGGATCAGGCTGCCGGTGCGCGGCAGCTGGCGGTAGGCATCGTCAAGCAGCGGCCGCTCGGTGTGCAGCCGTGCCCGCACCACCGCATTGCGACGCAGGGTGCCGGCCGGATCGGTCACCGGCTCGGTGCGGCCGGTGTTCACATCGACCACGCCCAGCAGGGTCTCGATGCGCGCGGCGAGGGTACGTGTTCCCTGCTTGACCAGCAGTCGCTGGCCGGGCCGGCCGGGCCGCTCGTCCATCCAGCACAGGTCGACTTCGAGCCGGTCGGTGAACACCGCCGGCTGATCGGCATGGACCAGCACCGCGCCGCGGCTGATGTCGAGGTCGGCATCGAGCACCAGGGTGATCGAGTCGCCGGCCTGGGCCTGCTGGCGTTCCTGCTCGTGCAGCAGGATGGCGCTCACCCGGGCGGTGCGTGGCTCGTCCCGGCCGGGCTCGGCGACCGCGAGCGTGTCGCCCACCGCGAGACGGCCGCTTTCCACCCGACCGGCCAGGCCGCGGAAGTCATGCCAGCGGGCCTGCGCGGCGCGACCGGTGGGGCGGATCAGACCCTGCACCGGAAAGCGCAGCGGCGCCTTGCCGTCGAGCGCGGCGCGCGCCGGCAGCGACAGCAGCAGGTCGGCAAGCAGCGGGCCCTCGTGCCAGGCCATGCGATCGCCGCGCCGCGCGAGGTGGTCGCCGTCGAGCGCGCAGATCGGCAGCACATGCACCCGGCCCGGCGCGACGCCCTCGCGCGCGGCGATGCCGGCCTCGATCGCCTCGATGGCCTCGCGCGCGGCGGTGAAGCGGCCGCGGTCAAAGTCCACCAGGTCCATCTTGTTGACCAGATACACCCGCTCGGGCACGCCCATCAGCGAGGCGAGCAGGGCATGGCGGCGGGTCTGTTCCAGCGGGCCGGTGCGGGCATCGACCAGGATCAGCGCCACATCGGACTGGCTGGCCGCGCAGACCATGTTGCGGGTGTACTCCACATGCCCGGGCGCGTCGGCGAGGATGAAGCTGCGACCACCGAAGGCGAAGTAGCGGTAGGCGACATCAATGGTGATGCCCTGCTCGCGCTCGTCGCTCAGGCCGTCGGTGAACAGCGACAGGTCGAGCTCGCCGCGGCCGCGGCGCTGCGAGGCGCGGCGCAGGTCCTCGAGCACATCGTCATCGATGCGGTCGAGGTCGTGCAGCAGCCGTCCGATCAGCGTGCTCTTGCCGTCATCGACGCTGCCGGCGGTCATCACCCGAAGCACCGGGGCGGGCGGGGTTGTCGGGCCGGCCGGGGCGTCGGTCGGGGTCTGCAGGGTGGGGATGCTCATCAGAAATACCCTTCGCGCTTGCGCGCTTCCATCGCGGCCTCGGAGGTGCGGTCGTCCAGCCTGGTGGCGCCGCGCTCGCTGATCCGCGCCACCAGGGTCTCGGCCAGCACCGCCGCCACGGTGTCGGCCTGCGAGGCCACCGGGCAGGTGCAGGTCATGTCGCCCACGGTGCGATAGCGCACCCGTTCGCGGCGCACCGTCTCGCCGGGGCGCGGCGGGGTCACGGCGGTGACCGCAAGCACGCGATCACCGCGCACGATCACCTCGCGCTCGTGGGCGAAGTAGATCGAGGGCAGGGCGATGCCCTCGCGGGCGATGTACTGCCAGACATCGCGCTCGGTCCAGTTCGAGATCGGGAACACCCGCAGGTGCTGGCCGGGGCCCACCCGCGCGTTGTACAGCGACCAGAGCTCGGGACGCTGGCGGCGCGGATCCCACTGCCCGAAGGCGTCGCGGTGCGAGAACACCCGTTCCTTGGCGCGGGCCTTCTCCTCGTCGCGGCGGGCGCCGCCGATCAGCGCGTCGAACTCGAGCTCGGCGACCGCCTCGAGCAGCGTCACCGATTGCAGCGCGTTGCGCGAGCCGAGCGGGCCGGGGTCGGCCACCGAGCCGCGGGCGATGCTGTCGGCCACCTGGCGCACCAGCAGGCGCTCGCCCAGGCGCGCGGCAGTGGCGTCGCGGAAGTTGATCACCTCCGGGAAGTTGTGACCGGTGTCCACATGCAGCAGCGGGAACGGAAAGCCCGCGGGCCGGAACGCCTTCTCGGCCAGGCGCAGCAGCACCAGCGAATCCTTGCCCCCCGAGAACAGCAGCGCCGGCGCGCGGCTCTCGGCGGCGGCCTCGCGCAGGATGTGGATGGCCTCGGATTCCAGCCAGTTCAGCCGGGCATCGGCCTCCAGGGCGGCATCGCGCGCGCGCAGCGCGTCGGCATCGGCTCGGGCATTCATGGCTGGGTCTCGGTGTGCGCTGCGGGATGGTCGGGCGTGGGCGCGGTGGGCGGGGTGTGCAGGGCGATGCCGCGGCGAAGGCGGCCGTCGGCGCCGACATGCAGGCCACACTCCTTCACCTCGGCCTGTTCCCACCACCAGCGGCCGGCGCGGGGGTCTTCGCCGGGCGCCACCGCGCGGGTGCAGGGCGCGCAGCCGATGCTCGTATAGCCGAGCGCGTGCAGCGCATTGACCGGCACCGCCAGCGCGCGAAGCGCCGCCCAGAGCGCGTCGTCGCGCCAGTGCGCGAGCGGGTTGATCTTCACGCGGCCCGGCGCGTCGGCCGCGGGCGGGATGTCCCAGGCGATCTCGGTGATGCCGGCACGTTCGGCCGACTGCGCGCGCCGCAGGCCGGTCACCCAGCCGCGCTGCCCGGCGAGCGCGCGGGCCAGCGGGCGCACCTTGCGGGCCTCGCAGCAGGCCTGGCGCGCCGCCACCGAGTCGTAGAAGCCATTGATGCCGTGCTGATGCACGAAGGCCTCGACCGCCGGCGCCTCGGGGAAGATCACCTCGACGGCCAGGCCGCTGGCGGCCCATCGCGCCTGCGCCTGCGCGATCAGCGCGCAGGTCTCGACGGGCAGCCGACCGGTGTCGATGGTGACCACCCGGATCGGCAGCCGGGCGCGGGCGATCGCCTCGCTGATCAGCATGTCCTCGGGGCCGAGTGAACTCACCTGCACCAGCGGCGCGTGTTCATGCGCCACCTGCGCGAGGAATGCGGTCAGCGCATCCACATCCGTGACGGGCGTGCTCATGTCTGCTCCGCGGCAAATCGGCTCAGCGCGCGCGGGGCCAGACCATCCACGCTTGTCTGGTAGGCGTCGCTGAAGGTGGTGAAGGCGGCCAGGGCCTGCGCCGGGTCTTCGCCCTCGCGCAGCTCGAACTGGTCGAAGCCCACCCGGCGCAGCGCGAAGAGCTGATCGCGCCAGAGCGGGCCGGTGGCGCGCAGCAGACCACGCCAGCCCAGCCGGCGCCGCAGCACCACCGCGATCGAGAATCCGCGCCCCTCGGTGGCCGAGGGGAAGTGCACCGCCACCAATGCGGCCTGTGTGAGGATCGGGGCGACCTGCTCGAGGTCGGCATCGGGCGCCAGCCACAGGCCGTTGGCCGCGGTGCGGCCGGCCGCGCGCGCGACGGCGAGCCGGCCATCGGTCCACTCGGCGGGCGAGAGCAGCAGCGCGCCGGTCGCCGGGATCGGCTCGCCTTCCGGAGGACGCCGCCAGGGGTCGTCGGCCAGCGGTCCGCGCGTGTCAATGACTGTCGGCATACGCGCTCTCCCGGAAGGGTTCGATGCCCACGCGCTCGACCACCTCGACGAAGGTCTCGTCCTCGTGCTCGCGCAGGCTGATGTAGCGCTCGATCATGCGTTCGATCGCGGGCGCCACCTCGGCCGCCGAGAACGAGGGGCCGATCACCCGCCCGAAGGCGGCGCGCTGGCCGGGCCGGTTGCCGGCATGGCCGCCGATCGTCACCTGGAACCACTCCTCGCCGTGCTTGTCCACGCCGAGCACGCCGATATGGCCGACATGGTGGTGGCCGCAGGCGTTGATGCAGCCCGAGATCTTGATGTCGAGCGGCCCGATGTCGAACCAGTCGTCGGCGCGGTCGAAGCGCTCGAGCAGGTCGGCGGCGATCGGCAGCGAGCGGGCGTTGGCCAGCGCGCAGAAGTCGCCGCCCGGGCAGGCGATGATGTTGGTGACCAGGCCGATGTTCGGCTGCGCCAGCCCCAGCGCGTCCAGCGCGCGCCACAGCGCGGGCAGGCTGCCCGTGGCCACCCAGGGCAGCACCAGGTTCTGCTCGTGGGTCACCCGCAGCTCGCCGGCGCTGTGCGCGGTCGCCAGCGAGGCCACCCCGTCCATCTCGTCGGCGGTGATGTCGCCGGGTGGCACGCCCCGGCGCTTGAGCGACACCGTCACCGCGCGGCGTCCGGCCAGGCGGTGCGCGTGGGTGTTGCGCCGCAGCCAGGCGGCAAAGCGCGGCAGGTCCGCCGGCAGCAGCTCGGCCGCTTCGGCGCCACCGGCGGCGAGCGCGTCCACCGAGGGTGCATCGGCAAGCGGCTCCACCGGCGCCGCGAACTGCGCGCGCACGGCCGCGACCACCGCCGGGGCGAGCGGCGCGGGCTGGCCCGATTCGCGCCAGTCGGCCTCGACCTGGTCACGGTAGGCCTCCAGTCCGATCTCGCGCACCAGGATCTTGATGCGCGCCTTGTACTTGTTGTCGCGGCGGCCGTGCAGGTTGTAGACCCGCAGCATCGAGTCCAGGTAGTTGAAGAGCTCGCGCTCGGGCAGCCATTCGCGGAGGCACTGGCCGAGCACCGGCGTGCGGCCCATGCCGCCGCCCACGAACACCTCGAAGCCCACCTCGCCCCCGGCATTGCGGCGCAGGTTGATGCCGATGTCGTGGGCCTTGACCACGGCGCGATCGGTAAGCGCGCCCGAGAGCGCGATCTTGAACTTGCGGGGCAGGGCCGCGAACTCGGGGTGGAAGGTCGACCACTGCCGGATCAGCTCGGCATAGGGCCGCGGATCGACCTGCTCGTCGCCCGCCACGCCGGCGAGGTGATCGACCGTGGTGTTGCGCACGCAGTTGCCCGAGGTCTGGATGGCATGCATCTGCACCGTGGCCAGCTCGGCCAGGATGTCGGGCACGCGCTCGAGCGCCGGCCAGTTGAACTGGATGTTCTGGCGGGTGGTGAAGTGGCCGTAGCCCCGATCGTATTCGCGGGCGATGCGCGCCAGCGCATTGAGCTGCGTGGCGCTCAGTTCGCCGTAGGGGATGGCCACCCGCAGCATCGGCGCCTGGCGCTGCACATACAGGCCGTTCTGCAGCCGGATCGGCCGGAAGTCTTCTTCGGAGAGCTCGCCGCGCAGGAAGCGCGCGGTCTGGTCGCGGAACTGCGCGACCCGCTCGTCGACCAGGCGTTGGTCGATGGCGTCGTAGCGGTACATGTCGGGCGGCGTCGGGTGGCGGTGACGGAGCACCCGCCCGCCGGCGCGATGCCGGCGGCCTTGCAGGCGCCCAGGGGCCGCGACCTTATCGCGCGGCCCGCGCCCCCACCAACGACATGTTCGCTATGAAAACCAAACCTGCGGTTATGAGGAATGGCTTTCGATATGACCATCAGGCGCTGATCTGCAGCACCATCTCGACCTCGACCGCGATCTGGTTGGGCAGCGAGGCCATGCCCACGGCCGCGCGCGCGCCGCGGCCGCGCTCCTCGCCGAGCAGCTGCACGAACAGGTCGGAGAAGCCGTTGATCACCTTGGGCATGTCGTTGAAGGTGGGGGTGCAGTTGACCATGCCCAGCACCTTCACCACCCGCTCGATGCGGTCGAGCGAGCCGATCACCGAGCGGATGTTCGCGAGCATGTTCAGCGCCACCAGCTGCGCCGCCTGATAGCCCTGCTCGATGTCCATCGACTCGCCCAGGCGGCCGGCGACCACGCCGCCCTCGGGTCGGCGTGGGCCGATGCCGGACATGAACAGCAGATTGCCCACGGCCACGCCGGCCACATAGTTGCCGATCGGCTTGGGCACGGGCGGCAGTTGCAGGCCGAGGGCGGCGAGGCGGTCTTCGATGTGCTGGGTCATGGTCGGTCTCCTGGAGGGTTGGTTGCGAGGGCGGCCTGCCCGGGCCGCGCCGCCGGTTCGTCAGCCCGCATGATCGCATCCGGCCGTTGGCGCCGGGCGGTAGGATGTCGGCCTTGCCCTTCCGTTGCCCCGCCCTGCCCGGGCTGCAGTCCCCAGACCGCACGGGCGGTCCGCGCCGGCGCTTGCGAGGGCTGCGCCGCGTCACTCCGGAGCCGACATGGATCTCACCCGTTTCCCCCGCCGCCGCTACACCGAAGGCCCCACGCCGCTGGAGTTCCTGCCGAACTTCACCCGAGCGCTGGGCGGGCCGCGCATCTGGATCAAGCGCGACGACATGCTCGGCCTGACCCCGGGCGGCAACAAGACCCGCAAGCTCGAGTTCCTGATGGCCGACGCGCTCGCGCAGGGCGCCGACACCCTCATCACCTGCGGCGCGCCGCAGTCCAATCACTGCCGCATCACCCTGGCCGCGGCGGTGCGCGAGGGCCTGAAGTGCCGCTTCATCATCGAGGAGCGCGTGCCGGGCAGCTACCGGCTCGATGCCAGCGGCAACAACTTTCTGTTCCGCCTGATGGGCCTTGAGGCGCTCACCGTGGTGCCTGCGGGCACCAACATGGCCGCGGCCATGGCCAGCGAGGCCGAGGCCCTGCGTGCGGCAGGCCGCCGCCCTTATGTCATCCCGGGTGGCGGCTCCAATGCCCTGGGCGGTCTGGGCTATGTGGCCTGCGCACAGGAGCTGCAGCAGCAGCTCTTCGAGCGCGGCCTGCGCATCGACCGGCTGGTGGTCTGCTCCGGCAGCTCGGGCACCCACGGCGGCCTGGTGGCCGGCTTCCTGGGCAACCGCATCGACATCCCCATCCTGGGCATCGGCGTGAGCCGTGACCCGGCCGACCAGGACCCGCTGGTGCTCCGCGAGGCGCAGGCGATCTGCGATCTGCTCGGTCTGGGCCTCACCGTGCCGCCCGAGGCGGTGCGCAGCCTGGGCGACTACTGGCGCCCCAAGTACTCGGTGCCCAATGCGCGCATGGTCGAGGCGGTGCAGCTGCTTGCCCGCACCGAGGCCATCCTGCTGGACCCGGTCTACACCGGCAAGGCCATGGCCGGCCTCATCGACCAGGTGCGGCGCGGCGCCTTCCGGCCTGACGAGAATGTGCTCTTCCTGCACACCGGCGGTCTGCCGGCGCTGCATGTGCTCGAGCGCGAGCTGCTCGGCGACGCGCCGGTTGCGCCCTGATCCGGAACCGGCATGAACCTGCAGCAGATCCGCTACCTGCGTGAGGCGGCCCGCCGTGGCCTGAACCTCACCCAGGCCGCGCGGGTGCTGCACACCTCGCAGCCCGGCCTGTCCAAGGCCATCCGCGAGCTCGAGGACGAGCTCGGCGTGCAGGTCTTCGTACGCCAGGGCAAGCGGCTCACCGCCATCACCGACGAAGGCCGCGAGGTGCTGGCGATCGCCGAGCGCCTGCTCACTGAGGCCGACAACCTGCGCGCGGTGGGCCGCGAGCTGCTCGGCGTGGATGCCGGCGTGCTGCGGCTGGCCGCCACCCACACCCAGGCCCGTTATGTGCTGCCGCCGGCGGTGGTGCGGCTGCGCGAGGCCTATCCCGGCGTGCGCCTGCAGCTGCGGCAGGGCACGCCGGCGCAGATCGTGGCCATGTTGCGCGCGGGTGACGCCGACCTCGGTCTGGCCACCGAACTGCTCGGCCGCGTCGAGGAGCTCGAGAGCGAGCCGCTCTTCACCTGGCACCACTGCGTGATCGCGCCGGTAGGTCATCCGCTGCATCGCGCGCGGCGTCTGGGCCTGCCCGAGCTCGCCCGCCACCCGCTGATCACCTATGACGCGCAGTTCGCCGGCCGCGGCGGCATCGATGCGGCCTTCGCCGCCGCCGGCCTGACGCCCGAGATCGTGCTCGAGGCCGCCGATGCCGATGTGATCAAGGCCTACACCGCGCTCGGCCTGGGCGTGGGCATCGTCACCGAGATGGCCATGCCGGTCGGTGGCGAGGCTGAGCTCAGGCGTGTGCGCGCGGCCGCCCCCGACCTGTTTCCGGTGAACACCACCCGCGTGGCCTACCGCCGCGGCCGGCTGCTGCGGCGCTACGAGCGGGCCTTCATCGGCTGGCTGCGGCCGATCGCGCCCGCGCCTGCGCGGCGCACCCGCCGGCCGGCCTGAGCCCGGCCTTCTCCCGCATGAACATCCTGCTGGTCATCCCCGGCAAGCTGCGCACGGTGCCAATGGGCGTTTTTTCGGCGCGCGCCCTCGAGGAACTCGGCCACCGTGTGGCGGTGTTCGACGATTCCCTGCAGCCGCTGGACAAACTTGCCCGCGCGCTGGAGCGCGGCCTGGGCCTGCGGCTGGAGGAGCGCCCCTTCGTCAACCGCCGGTTGCGCGCGCTGCTGCGTGAGTTCCGTCCCGACCTCTTTCTCTCGGTATTCGGCTTCGGCGTGTCGCCGCGCACGCTGGCGGCGGTGCGCGCCGCGGGCGTGCCCAGCGCCTGCTGGTGGATCAACGATCCTTTCCAGTTCGAGCGCTCGCTGCAGCGCGCGCCGCACTACGACTGGGTGTTCAGCAATTCGGCGGTGTGCGCCCAGTGGTATCGCGAGCGCGGCGTGGCCGCCAGCGCCTTCCTGCCCACGGCCTGCGAGCCCTCGGTGCATCGGCCGGTGCCGCCGGTGGCCGCCGACGCCTGCGAGTTGTGCTTTGCCGGCGACTGGAGCCCGCTGCGTGAGCAGGTGGTGACCGCGCTCGCCCGTCGTTTCGAGGTGCGGGTGTTCGGACCCTGGGGCCGCAAGCTCGCGCCCGACTCGCCCTTGCGCCCGCTGCTGCGCGACGGCTTCTTCACCCCTGACGAGATGGCCGCGATGTTCTCGTCGGCGCAGGTCGTGCTCAACCTGCACTCCTGGTGCGGCCGCTTCGATCATGGCGTGAACCCGCGGCTCTTCGAAGCCGCGGCCTGCGGCGCTTTCCAGGTGGTGGACGACAAGCGCGAGATCGCCTCGCTCTTCAGCCCGGGCGCCGAGCTCGCCGCGGTGTCGGGGCCCGACGACTTCGCGCAGGCGGTGACCGATGCCCTTGCCGATCCGGCGGGCCGCGCTCGGGCCGGTCAGGCCGCGCTGCGGCGCGCGCTCGCCGAGCACACCTACCGCCACCGCATGGCCAGCCTGATCAGCGCGATGGGGGCGGGCTGAGCTGGCGCGCCCGCGCGGCCTCGTACCAGCGCCATGGGCCGCGCAGCAGGCAGTAGCGGCTGTTCAGGTGATCGATCAGGTGCAGCTGCGGGTGCCGCGAGAGCAGCAGCAGGCAGACGATGGCCGGCGGGTTGAGCAGCACGCCTGGCGTGAGCGCAATGGCGAACTGCAGCGCCTTGCGCCAGGCGGGCGCGGACGCATCGGCCAGCCAGCGCCGGTATGCGGCCAGGGTGTAGGCGCCGGTCGAGCGCAGCGCGAGCAGCTGGCGCAGCGACTGGCAGGGCTCGCGGGCCACCACCCGGGCCCGCGCCGCCGGCGACAGCCCGCTGAACGACCAGAGCAGCGCCGGCCAGCGCACGCCGAAGATCTCGAAGCTGCGCGGCGACCAGCTTGCCGCACCGTAACGGATCGCGATCAGCGGCCCGGCGAGCAGCACCGCCTTGCCCGGCAGCGGCGCCTGGAAGATCACCCCGACATGGATGAAGAAGCTGCCCATGTAGGCCTCGCGCTCGCGCGCCATCCAGAGGCTGCGCCGGATCACCGTGCCGCCGATGAACGAGAGATGATCGGCGGCGGCCAGGAACAGCGCCTCGTGCTCGGTCGGACCGAACACGGTGTCGGCGCTCAGCCCGAGCCGGCTCGTCTGCACCACGCGCGTCAGATGCGCGTTGCGGACCTCGGCGTCGACCACCACCAGACAGGGATCGTCGGCCAGCGCCGACAGCACCCGAGCGACCGCCCCGGGCAAGAAGAGATCGTCGTCGGACATCAGCCAGCAGTGACGGCCGCGCGCGTACATCACTGCCTTGTCGTAGTCCCGGTCGATGCCGCCGTTCACGGTCTCGCGAAAGAATCGCACCCGCGCGTCCCGGTCGGCCAGGGCGCGCATCGTCTGCGGGGTGTCGTCATCGGACTGGCCGTCGACCACCACCACTTCCACGCCCTGGGCCGGCATCTGCGCGAGCAGGCTGGCCAGCGTCTGCGCCAGCTCCGCCCGCCGGTTGCGGGTGGTGATGCAGATCGAGAGCCTGCAGTCGGGCACGGGGGTGTCGGCCGGGTTGGCCGCGCTCACGGGGTGCGATCCGTGCGGGCCGCGCCCGCTGCTGCCGTCGACTCGGGGCGACCGCGCAGGCGATGGACGATGCGCCTCAGGAAGCGCACGACGATCGCCGCTTGCTCGATCAGCGCATCAGGCACCTTGAGAAAGTAGAGCAGGCGTGCGATCAGGCAGTCGAGTCTTGGGTCGGCGTACAGCGCGCGCACCAGCCGATCCAGTTGCGCGCGGTCTTCGCGCGCCGGATCGTGCGCGCACATCACCCGCACCTGCAGGAACAGCCGCACACCGAGATCAGCCCGGATCAGGCGGCGAATTTCGGCGGCCTCGGCCGAGGCTGCGCCATAGAAGCGCGTGGCGATCTGCTGGTAGCCATCGACCGCGATGGCCAGCCGGCGAACCATGCCGTGGGCACGGAACGAGTCGTTGTCGCCGCGGCGGTCGATCCATTGCCGGCCCACCACCCGCACCCGGAGGTCGGGGTCGGCGCTGGCGAGCAGTCGCGCCACATGGCCCCAGCAGCTGCGCATGAAGTCCACCGGCTCGGGGGCCGACAGCCACTTGTGCCGGCGCACGATCAGGCCGCTCATGAAACTGAAGAGCGCCTCGCTGTTGCGCGCGTCGGCCAGGTAGGCGAGCCGTTCGACCGGGTCGCCGAGATTGGCGCTGAATCCGTCGCGGCGCCGGAAGACCGGATGGTCGCCGAGGTGGCGCATCGCGATGTCGCACTGGGTGTGCTCGCTGAGATAGACATCGTGGCCTTCGTCGAGCAGGACGCGCAGTTCGTCGATCGCGCCTGGCCGCACGAGGTCGTCGCCGCTGAGCAGCCAGCAGTACTCGCCGCAGGCCAGCGCCACGCTGCGTGCCATGTCGGCATCGATGCCGCCACGCTGGTCCTGACGGACATAGCGCACCCGTGGATGGCGCGCGCAGTACGCGGCCATGATGGCGGGGGTGTCGTCGGTGGAGCCACCGTCGAGCACCACCGCTTCCATGTCGGCGTGGCTGTCCAGGCTCGGCGCGATCGAGTCGAGGGTCTGGGTGATGAACGCCCCGAAGTTGTAGACCGGGATGCAGAACGACAGACGGATGGTGCCGCTCATGGCGTCAGACCGGCCGGCCCAGACAGCGGGCGTAGTGCGCGAGATGGGCTTGGGCAATCGCCTTCCAGGGCGATTGTCCCTGGGCCGGCGCCACTCGCCGCCCGGCATGATGGCGCAGCGCCTCGCGCATCTCGGCCAAGCCAGCTGGTGGCGCCGTGTAGAGGTTGCGCACCGGGTCGTCGCCGCTGGCCGGCTGGCCGGTGGTCAGCACGAAGCTGCCCTGCGCGAGGGCGCTGTGGATCGAGGTGTTCCAGCTCCCTCCGCCCGAGAGGAAGGGCAGCACCACCGCATCGGCCGCAGCGAGCAGGTCTGCCGCCTCGGCAGGCGGGGCGAAGCCGGTGAAGCTCACCTTGCCGTGCCATCGGGGCCCATCGGCCAGGGCCTGCAGCTCGCGGTGGTAGGCGTCGTCATTGCTGCCGCCGGCGATCACCAGCCGGTCGGTGTCGGGATCGGCGATTTCGAACAGCCGCTCCACACCCTTGTGCCGGGCCATGAAGCCGAAGAACACCACCAGCCGGGATTGGCCCTGCAGCAGGCGGGCGCGCAGGGCCTTGCTCTGTTCGCCGCTCAGCCCGCTGACCGGCAGGTTGGCCGCATTGGGGATCGTGACCAGGGGCAGCCGCTCGAGCAGGCGGCGTAGCCGCGTGCCGAAGTTATCGAGGAACTGCGGGCGCACGAAGATCAGCCCGCTGGCGCCGAGCAGCGGCATCAGGAAGTGCAGCAGCGTGATGCCGCGCGGCGGGGGCTCGTGCAGGGTGGCCACCACCCGGAGGCCGGCCAGCCGCAGCACCAGCGGCAGCAGTTGCCCGAGCGGCAGCAGCAAGGGCAGGCGCTTGTCGAAGAAGCCGTGGGTGGGGTACTGGATGTGGACCACATCCGGGCGCCAGCCGCGAGTCCGCCGGATGA